>JBEAQB010000292.1:0-7380 GCA_041164125.1 Cyanobacteriota bacterium | reverse complement strand
GCTTCAACCCCTCATCATACTCAACCCTGAACGCTAACCTGATGCCTCTAAAAAAATGATCCCCGCGAGCCATTGCTTCCCCCCGCGACATACGGTAGATTAATTTGAATGAATAAGTGTTCATCGATAGATTTAAAACTATAAAAAGACCACTGCAAGGATTATCACCATGCAAATAACCAACAAAATTCACCTTAGGAATGTCCAGGGCGACATTTTCGGAGGCGTTACCGCGGCAGTGATTGCTCTGCCCATGGCCTTAGCCTTCGGGATTGCCTCTGGGGCCGGAGCGACTGCCGGTTTATGGGGAGCTGTTATCGTCGGCTTTTTTGCCGCTTTATTTGGCGGAACCCCCACCCTTATTTCTGAACCTACGGGACCAATGACTGTGGTGCAAACGGCTGTCATTGCCAGTTTAGTGGCAGCTGACCCTGACAATGGCTTAGCCATGGCCTTTACCGTTGTCATGATGGCAGGGGTCATGCAAGTTCTTTTCGGGTTTCTAAAACTGGGCAAATACATCACCATGATGCCCTACACGGTCATTTCTGGCTTTATGTCGGGGATTGGCATTATCTTGGTGATTCTGCAACTGGCGCCGTTCCTTGGGCAAGCCAGTCCCAAAGGTGGGGTGATTGGCACCCTTAACGCTATCCCCGAACTGCTCACCAATATCCAACCGGTAGAAACCCTCCTGGCACTATTAACCGTCGGCATTATTTGGTTGATGCCATCCAAATGGAAAAAGTATGCGCCGCCTCAGTTGGTCGCCCTGATTGTCGGGACCATTCTGTCGTTGGTGCTATTTTCGGATCTAGATATTCGACGGATTGGTGAGATCCAAGCGGGCTTACCGGCGTTGCAATTACCGGTTTTTCGGGCCGATCAACTCCAACGTATGTTTATGGATGCCGCGGTGTTAGGGATGCTGGGGTGTATCGATGCGTTGCTCACCTCTGTTGTGGCCGATAGTTTGACCCGGACAGAACACAACTCCGATAAAGAACTCATTGGCCAGGGTATTGGTAATTTGATGTCAGGGTTATTTGGAGGACTAGGGGGGGCCGGGGCCACCATGGGAACCGTCGTCAATATCCAAGCAGGGGGACGCACGGCCTTATCGGGTCTAACGCGGGCGATGGTGTTGTTGGTGGTGATTTTAGGGGCTGCAAAATTAGCGGCAACCATTCCCTTGGCGGTTTTGGCTGGGATTGCTTTCAAGGTTGGGGTTGATATTATCGACTGGAACTTCCTCAAGCGTGCCCATCACGTGTCCATCAAAGGGGCACTGATCATGTACGCGGTGATTGCTTTAACTGTTTTGGTGGACTTAATTGCCGCCGTTGGCATTGGCGTTTTTGTTGCCAATATCCTCACGATTGATAAAATGAGCGCCCTGCAAGCCAAATCTGTTAAAAGTATTACCGATACAGACGATGAAATTCTCCTTTCTCCCACGGAAAAACGTTGGCTGGACGAGGGTAATGGCAAGGTCCTCTTATTCCAGTTAAGTGGGCCGATGATCTTTGGGGTCGCCAAAGCGATTTCCCGTGAGCACAACGCCATTCAAGAATGTGCAGCCATTATTTTTGACGTTAGTGAAGTTCCCCACTTGGGTGTCACTGCGTCTTTGGCGCTGGAAAATGCGATCGAAGAGGCAGCGGAAAAAGGACGTCAAGTTTATATCGTGGGGGCCGCTGGCCAAACGAAACGCCGCCTAGAAAAACTCAACGTTTTCCGTTTTGTGCCGCCCCAGAATTGTTACGGCGATCGCACGGAAGCGTTGAAGGATGCGGTGACCAAAATCACTGGGGAGAATTCTCTGGCGTTAGATGCAGAGCCCCACTCTGCCCCAGGACTCGGCTAACTTGAGGAGAGTTGGGGGGAACAGGGAATGGGGGATTTGGGGGAGAAATCCTAACCACAATTAACGGCGATCGCCGGGATCCCCCCCCCTCACCCGCCTCCCACCAAGAAAATATAATAGGGAAATGCCCAGGGATAATCCCTTGGGGATTCCGATTCCTTTACTCCATTCATCCATGCACGAACTGCTCTATTGCGAAGTCCCGACGCCAGACTGGCCTGCGGTTGTTGATTGGCTCCAGGGCCAATGGCAACCGGGATTGGGGCATAAACAGTTAACCAAGCAAGGGCTGCGACTGCAAGGATCGTCCGGACCGGGCAGTGAGTTATCCGTGTTTGTCTGGTCACTACAACGCACCACTTATTTAAAATGTGTCCGCTGGGGGAACCAACCCTTTCCCCAGGAAACGGCGATCGCCCAACACCTCAAACAGGCGTTGGAACAACGCTTTCCTCCCCATTACCCTGCCCCTCCTGAAATTAACCTACATCAGCAATCCATTTTTGATGCCCTCGCCCCCCACTATCCTGCAACCGTTAAATTTTTCCAAAAACTCCCCCAAGGGGAATATGATCTCACACGGGTTTACTGGTGGGAAAAACGGTGGCGGGACAGCGTCGCCCATCCCCAAACCCCCAAAACCGTCATTTTTCAACAGTCCCAACCCGTTGCAGTCAACGCGGACATTCCCCAATTTGACTTAATTTATCTGGGCGGCGCCCTAGGGGCCATTCATGCCGCTGTGATGGCCCGCTTAGGCTATCGGGTGTTACTGATTGAACGCTTGCCCTTTGGACGCATGAATCGGGAATGGAATATTTCCCGCGACGAATTTCAGCGCTTAATTGAGCTGAATTTGTTTACCCCGGCAGAATTTGAGAGCATGATCGCCCGGGAGTACCAGGATGGGTTTAATAAATTTTTTGATGCCTATAATCCGCCCAAGTTAAAGGCGAAAGTCCTACAGACACCGACGGTGTTAAATGTTGCCTTAGATTCAGCTAAATTGCTGGCATTGTGTGGGCAAAAATTAACCGCCGCCGGGGGGGAAATTTGGGAGCAAACAGAATTTACCCAAGCGACCATTGACCCCCAAAAAGTGTTTTTAGAGTGTCTTGATCTACCGACCCAACACCCTAAACAGGCCCAAGGTCGTTTATTAATCGATGCCATGGGTACTGCTTCGCCGATCGCCTGGCAATTGAATGGAGGGAGGACATTTGACAGTGTTTGTCCCACAGTCGGGGCGGTGATTGAAGGACTTGACCCGGTGGTTTGGGATAGCACCTATGGTGATGTCTTGAATTCCCATGGGGATATTTCCCGGGGCAGACAGTTGATTTGGGAACTGTTTCCCGGTGCGGGGGACGAGTTAACCGTGTATTTATTCCATTACCATCAAGTTCACCCCGATAACCCTGGTTCTTTGTTGGAAATGTATGAGGATTTTTTCACCATTCTGCCGGAATATCGTCGCTGTGATTTGGACAAGTTAACCTGGAAAAAAGCGACGTTTGGTTATATCCCCGGTCATTTTAGTACCAGTGCCAAAGACCGGAATGTCGCCATTGACCGCTTAGTGGCGATCGGAGATGCAGCCTCGTTACAATCCCCCTTGGTTTTCACGGGTTTTGGCTCATTAGTCAGGAATTTGGCTAAGTTAACGGACTTGTTAAATACAGCGTTACAGTACGATCTCCTCAGCGCCCGGCACTTAAACCAGATTCGGGCTTATCAAAGTAATATTGCTGTCACCTGGCTATTTTCCAAAGGCATGATGGTTCCCACCGGTAAACAACTCCCTCCTCAACGGGTTAACGCCATGCTAAACACCTTTTTTGGCTTACTGGCCGACTCTCCCCCGGACGTTGCGGAGACATTTATTAAAGACCGTACCACCTGGCTTTTGTTTTCCCGTTTAGCCCTCAAAGCAGCTCGCAAAAATCCCCAGTTATTACTCTGGATTTGGGAAATGGCCGGTACTCGGGATTTGCTGCGGTGGCTATGGGTCTATTTTGATTTTTCGCGCCAAGGGGTAGTGAATGCCCTGTTTAAGTTTTGGTACCCCCAATGGTTGTTAACCTCCCACCGTTGGTTAGTGGATTTCTCCCCTAATCTGTGGTTTTCTCTACTGTGTTTTGGGTATCGTCTTGACCCCTACTTGGGGCGATGGCGCGGAGGGCCGCTTCCCGGAACCCCGTCCCCTCGGTGAGGAGAGGATGGGCTTGACTCAGACCCCCGCTAGGAAGCAGCGATTGCTCCAACTGCCATGCAAAGGGTAGGGAATATGATGGCGCAGGGATAGGGTCGCTACTGCTGGACGGCTTAAATCCTTGGCGTCAAGGATGACCAGTTGACTTTTGTGTCGCTTGGCATTGTAAACCAAACAGAGTAACCAGCCGTCATCTTCGGCCGTTGCATCCGCACGAGGGACAAAAATAGGTTCACCACTGAATCCCTGGGGGGCAAAGGAATAGAGGGTTTCTGTGCCTGTGTGTTGATCATATTTGGCGATCGCCTGTAGGGGGGCATTCCCTGTGGGGTTGTGGGCCGATCCTAAGTAAACGTAACGGTAGGGTTGCCCGACATAATCCGGATGGGTGACGGGAAATTCACAACACCGGCTCACTTGTCGCTGTTTTTCGACTGTTTTTGCCACAGGATCGATGGTAAACCGCCAAAGTTGACCGGGGTCTAGTTGACTAAAATCCACGCGGCGGAAATCCATCTCCGGTTGTAATTGAGGCAAGGAGTCGTAACAAATGGAGTCAAGCACCACTTTGTCATCTTGCTCAAAGGCATTGGCATGGTGAAAAATGAATCCAGCTTGCACCGGTATGGAAATAAGGCCTTGGTCAGGATTGTGGCGGGGAATTAAAAGGATTTGCGCGGTTTTTTCAGGGTGAAACTGTACGCATTCCCCCGCGCCGCGCCAACCCAATAGGTATGGTAAGGGATTGAAACTAACGTTATTTTGTAAAAAAATAGCGTAATGGGGGGTAATGGCGAAGTCGTGGATAAAGGCAAAGCCCGGAACAGTGTGGCTGTGGCGGCGCAGTAATTGACCCGCAGGTCCCAATTCTAAAAGCGTCAACGTGCTGCTCAAACCCGTTTTTAAGGAAAAGGTCACATAACAGGGTTGGCCGCCATCCATCACACAGGCGGGATCAATACGGGGATGGGCTGCGAGGGGTTGCCCCGCACTGAGAATACCGTCTAAATTATCTAAGCCAATGGTCTCTAAGGTTCGCGGATTCAATCTGTGGGGACTGGCCGCTTCCCACAATGCCAAAAGGCGATCGCCCCAATAGGTGATGTTTGTATTGGCAATATTTTTTAGGCGTAAATCAAATATATTTTTTAACCAGCCGCCAGGGGGTTGGGTGCCAAAAACCCCACGATAAATCATCCGTCCGGCGGCCTGTTCTTCCAAGTACCCCTGGGTTTTAACAAAACGGCTGCGAAAATGTACCCGTCCTGATTCGGTAAAACTAAACGCGGTTACTAGGCCGTCACCGTCAAAGGGATGTCGAATGGGGGTGCCACCAATTTCCAACAACCCTGGACCATTCCGAAACAACGTACCGTGTAACCCCTGGGGGACATTGCCCTCAATGTCATCGTCATCAAGCCAATACTCCCATTCCTGGGGTTGGGACTCATAGCCCCGCAGCCAGTCTGTGGGGTCATAAGGGAGATTGGCGATCGGGGAAGTCAGCATAGGATCAGGATAGGTGTGTTACATTTCTTTATGCTTCTCATTCTAGACTGATTTTTAACCTCTCCTCCCGTGGGGCACCGTGTTGCCCCCTATCGCCTCCATAGGGCAGTCCCATCCCCCCCACTGGTCAGTCTATCTGGGGACTAAAATAGGGAATTGAAAATTCGCGACAATCATTAATTAGCGATATCTTGAAAAGATAGTAACTACCTTGTATTAATGCCGTGATCAAAGACACACAACAGTCTCCATACTCCATTGTGCGTTCCCGGGGTCTTGCTAGCCTCACTCTCCTCCTACTTGGCTGCATCGGGATCACTGCCTGCACGCCCTCCCCCCCTGAGCAATCGCAGCTTCCGGCTGGTAACTCGGCGATCGCCAGCGATAAGTTACGCATTTGGTGGGCACAGGGGCACTATACCCAAGAGGACGACGCCATTAGAGCGGTGGTGAAGGCATGGGATGATCAAAATCCCGACATCGAAGTGGAACTCACCATGCTCAGTGAAGACGACATCACGCAACAAACTGAGTTAATCAACCAAGAGGGTGAAGGGGCCCCGGACGTCCTATTTGATAACCGGGCCGATACGGCCAGAACTCCCCGCTGGGCCTGGGATGGCACCTTACTGGATGTGAGTCAGATTATGGCTAAGGCTAAGGATGACTACTTACCGAGCGCGGTAGCATCGGTGCAACTTTACAACAACGTCGAGAAAAAAACGTCTGCCTATGCAATTCCCACCAAACAGGCATCGGTCAATATTCACTACTGGACGGACCTGTTAGCAGAGGCCGGCTTCACTGCCGCCGATATCCCCCAAGACTGGGATGCTTTTTGGGATTTTTGGAAAACAGCCCAGGACAACCTCCGCAAGAAAGGAAACAAGGATATCTATGGACTAGGATTGACCATGTCCACAGAAGGCGTTAATGATACCTATCTAGAATTTGAACAAATGCTGGCAATGTACGATGTAGAGATCGTATCGCCGGAGGGTAAATTGCTAGCCACCGATCCCTTGGTTAAACAAAAACTCGCCAAAGTACTTGATTGGTACACGCAGTTTTATAAGCAAGGTTATGTTCCCCCAGATGCCGTTGATTGGGTAGGGGCTGACAATAACAATAATTTTCTGAACCGCCGCCTGTTGATGACCCTCAACATCTCCTTGTCCATTCCTGGGGCCGTGCGAGAAAACGTCGACACCTATCGAAATATCGCGACAATTAACTTCCCCAATAAACCCAACGGTGAGCCTGCAACCTATGTCACTGCCATCAAACAGGCCGTCATTTTTAAAAATACGCCCCATCAACAGGCAGCGGAATCCTTTGTGTCCTACTTAATCCAGCCCGAAAATATGCAAAAAAACCTCGAGGCAAGCCTCGGGCGCTGGATACCGGTCATGCCGGCTATCTTGAAATCGCCGTATTTTCAAAATCCCGATGACCCCCATATTTCCACGGCCGTTAAGCAGTTTACTGACTACGAGAGCCGTCCCCTTGCCCAGGTCCGCAACCCGGCCTATGTGGCGGTGCAGGCCGATGGGATTTGGGGCCAGGCAATGGAAGCAATTTTAGTGGAGGGGAAATCTCCCCAAGTGGCTGCGGATGAGGCGGTGGCCGCTTTACAAAAAGCCTTTGATGAGTGGCAGTAGCGGTTGTGAAAGAACCCCCCTTACCCCCCAATGAAGCGCAACGGTTGCAGGTGTTGCAGCAGTCCGGGCTGCTGGAGTCCCCCCCCGACGACTTACTCGACGGGCTGACAGCCTTGGTCAAAAATACCTTC
>JBEAQB010000291.1:0-9418 GCA_041164125.1 Cyanobacteriota bacterium | reverse complement strand
TAAAATGAAATGTACTGCCTTGATCTTTGCCAGGGGATTCTGCCCATATTTCCCCCCCCCAACCGTGGACAATTTGCCGACAGATAGCCAAACCAATGCCTGTGCCCCCTTTGCTGCGGCGCAATGCCCCTTCTTCTTGGTAAAAACGATCAAAGACTGTTTCCAAGCGCTTGGGTTCTATGCCCCGCCCCGTATCAGCAATAGTCAGTTCCAGCTGTTGGGCATGATAATTCCGCACAGTAATCGCAATTTGCCCATCAGTGGGCGTAAATTTAATGGCATTATCAAGCAGTTTACTTAACAATTCCACCAACCATTCCCCATCCGCCTCCACCATGGGTGTATCCCTGGGAACTTGGTGAATAATCGTGGGAATTTTATTGTTGCGGTTATGGGCCCGAATATGGCTCAGGGACAATTCCACGCATTCCTCTAGGGAAATCGCTTCAGCATTCCATTCCACCCGACCACTCTCCAATTGGGATAGGGTCAAAAAGTCCTGAACCAGTTGCCGCATTCGTTCCGCATCCTCTAACGCCGTGTTCAACATCACCTGACGTAACTCTTGGGGCATCTCGGGTTCGGTCGCTAGACTTTCTAAACAGACCTGAATCGTCGACAGCGGAGTGCGCAGTTCATGACCCGTAATTGCCACTAAATTGGAACGAGTCCGCTCCAAAGCTTCGAGTTGACCATTTAGTTCTTGCAAGTTGGCATAGGCCTCGGCCTGAATTAGGGCGACCCCAATTTGGGTTGCGACAGCATCCACTAACGCTACCTGGTCAATATTCCATCCCGCCGGCACAGGGCCACAATGGTGAAATTCCATCATGCCCAATAACCGCTCACGATAAACAATCGGCACCAATAGCCAAGAGACAATGGCACACCGTTTAACCAACTTGGTTAACGTATCGCCAGGATCCGCCCCTGGGGAGAGTAAGTCATTATTGATCGGCAAGAGCGGTGATTGTAGTCGGGGATCTTGGTCCACGTTATCAATGGCGATCGCCTCTTTGAGGGCAACCACTTGCTGAAAAAGTGGATTTTGGCGCAACGGCCAAGGGGAGTCCTTAATGGAAAAAATGCCCTCATTCAAAAATTCATGGCTAATGCGAGCAACCGCGTCATCTTGATCACAGCGATAGATAATACAACGACATATTCCCAGGCCTTCCCCCAATTGTTCCACCGCCACCTGCATAATTTCCTCGGGATCGAGCGATCGCCGTACAGCCGATGTGATGGAATTAAGTAACCTTTCCCGTTCCTCTTTATCCTGTAGGCTACGGTTTGCTTTAATTAACTTGTACTGCCCTGCCTGGAGGTAGGCAATCAAACGTTGCACAAACGGATCAGGCCGACTGGCAATGGTAGCCGCAGACTCAGGAAAATCCATCACTTGGGGCTGTAGCCAAAGGGCTTGAGCTTGACCAACTTTGGCGCTTAATTCGGGACGATAGCTCAAAATTCGCCCTAATAAGACCTGTCCTGCCGCCTGACTGACAGCACGATCAAATGTCCAGATCCCTTCAAAGCGCCGATTATTATCCCACTTATCCTGGGTTGGGCGCTCGCGACAAATTAAGCAACTGGCATAGTTTTGACCGATGACCACTAAATGCCATTCCTGGGCCAGGGCATCATCTGGCGAAAAAGCAATGGTTTCATAGTGGTCAGAACCATTTTTAAACTCCGTTTCAGGGGCAGCAAGGACATAAACCTGCTGACTTTTTTCCGCAATGCGACGATAACGTTGAGCTTCTTGGCGGTAAAAACGCTCCCGTTGGAAGGTCGCAATGATCAGGGGATTGTCGTCACTATTTTTTGCCAACACTTGATCTTCCATCGCATGGGATAGGGCCGTCAAGGAAGACTTGAAGTACATCTGCTGACGTAAAGTAGGCTTGATCTGCAATAATTCCGTGAGGACAGACAGGGAATTGCTCATCGCTACTTGAAGATAGGGAGGGAAGATTGGCGACGGAAACGGCGGTCTACTTACTAGAATAACAGCGGAATGTCTGGGGAACGGTGATGAAGACCTAAAGGGGACGATAAACCCGGTAGTCAATATTGGGAAAGATATTATCCATCGTTTCTACTTTTTCTAGCCAACCCGCATCCACTTTCTCCGCACGAATATCATCGTAGAGTTTTTCTAGCCGCTGCAAATGGGAACGGGTACGGCGCACCGCATAGGGAACCATTGTCCCTGTGCGCATAATAAAAGCCCAGTCAGAGGATTGCGCCAGGAGTAACTCCCGGGCCGCTTGATTCAACGCCCGGGTTTCCAACTCATCAGCCGCTTCCCGTCGGCTGAGTTCAATCATCCGCTCCGCTGCTTTATGCAGGTGGGGATAAATCCAAGCGTTCGTTTCATTCAGCCAGTATTCATGAAACCCTTTATACCCCCAACTTGATTGGGAGGGACAACACACTTGTTGAGTGGGATAGTGGCGGAGGTAGTCCGCTAAGTGGGTCATTTCAAAGGCATCTTGGTCAAACCAGGTTTTACGGAAGAGGTAGTCAATAAACCACGGACCCTCATACCACCAATGGCCAAATAATTCCGCATCGTAGGGCGAAACCACCAGGGGGGGGCGTTTCATCATACCGGCTAAATGCCCCACCTGTTGCTGGCGGTTATACATAAAGTTAGCGGCATGTTCCGCTGCTTTTTCCTTGGCCCAATAGGGATCGTACAGGCCTTTCTCCGAGAGCCCCCCATCCCGACTGGTAATTTTATGATACTTAATGCCAATATTTTTCCGTTGACCATTGGGCATAATATACGGTTTTATATATTCATACTCCGCTTCCCAGCCGAGGTCTTTATAAAATTCCCGGTAAACAGGATCGCCGGGGTAGCCAACTTGGGAAGACCAGACCTGTTGGGAAGATTCGTGATCTCGCCCAAAGGCCGCTACTCCGGTCTCAGTAAAAATTGGTGCATAAGTGCCGAAACGGGGGCGGGGGCGAGCATATAAAATACCATGACCATCCACCAGGAAATAGCGCAGACCGGCATCGGCTAGCATCCGTTCCACACCTTCATAGTAGGCACATTCCGGCAACCAAATTCCCTTGGGCGATCGCCCGAAATTTTCCTCGTAGTGGTCACAGGCAACCTTAATCTGGGACCAGACCGCCTGGGGATACATTTTCATGAGCGGGAAATAGCCATGGGTGGCGCCGCAGGTAATAATTTCTAAATTGTTACTGTCTTGAAACTGCTTGAACGCCGTCACCAAATCGCCATCATATCGCTCCCAGGTTTCCCGGATCTGGGCAAATTCCTGGGCATAAAATTTTGCTAAATATTGAATATGGCCATGGTGCTCATTGTGGACAATCTCTTTTTCCAGTAATTCTTGCAGCAGGGATAAATGGGCTTCGTAGCGCTTTTGCAAGAGGGGGTCCCGGAGCATAGACACCAATGGTGGCGTCATGCTCATGGTAATTTTAAAATCCACTCCGTCCCGCTTCAACCCTTCAAAAACATGGATGAGCGGCACATAGGTTTCTGTAATGGCTTCATATAACCACTCCTCTTCTAAGACATAATCACTTTCAGGATGCCGCACAAAGGGGAGATGGGCGTGGAGAACAAGGGCAACATAGCCAAGAGCCATAGGAGTTACACACCGGGTGAGGAATAGTACAAAGTCAACCGCTAACTTATGGCTAATCTTATCAAAATGTGTGCCCAAAAAATCGAGGAAATGATTTTAGGAAATCAGTACGCTTAATGGAGATCAAGCCGGGTTCTTTTTCCGCAAAACTCTGGCAAAAACTCGCACAATGACTGGGGATCGACGGGGATCAAAATGGCACTAGGATTTTAAAGCCAATGGTCAAACCGCTAAGCGCCAGCTTGATTGGAAGTAACCACGGCGTTCAAGGAGGAAAGCAGACCACCGAATAACAGTGGCATTGCTGGGCGGAACGGGGGACAATAGAGACAATTGCTTTTTTTCTCTGATGACCCCTCCTCCCCTGATTTTGCTTTGGCATCGCCGCGATTTGCGCCTACAGGATCATGTTGCCTTAGCGCAAGCCCGCCAGAAAACGGCCAAAATTGTCGGTGTTTTCTGTTTAGACCGCAAAATTCTGACGGCTCCGGATATTGCCCCCGCACGGGTTGCCTATTTATTGGGGTGTTTGGCTGCATTGCAAAACCATTATCAAGCGCTGGGCAGTCAATTGCTGATTTTTAACCGCGATCCCCTTGCCCTCATTCCCTCCCTAGCCCAGACCCTCAACGCCAAAACAGTGACCTGGACATTGGATGTTGAACCCTACGCCCAACAGCGAGATGCTTGCGTCGCTCAGGCGTTACGGAGTAAAGGGATTTCCGTGGTGACAGAATGGGATCAGCTTTTGCACCATCCCGGCGAAGTCTTAACGAAAGCGGGCAATCCCTACACGGTTTATGGCCCATTTTGGAAAAATTGGTCGCAGTTACCTAAAGCTGCCTTGGCTAAAACGCCCAAGGATTTACAAGGATTAGACGAAGCAGAACTCGACTCATTACAATCCCTGCAGCCGATCGCCGTTCCAACCCTCAACGCATTAGGCTTTAGCTGGGATTCCCCCTTACCGTTAGCACCAGGTGCAACATCGGCCGCCGACCAGTTGGCTTGGTTTGTGGATCATGCTTTGGCCACTTATCAATCGGATCGCAACTTTCCTGCCCTGGCGGGTACCTCCCAATTAAGTGCCGCCCTGAAGTTTGGGGCCATTTCCGTGAGAACCGTCTGGCAAGCAACAGTGAAAGCCATGGAGAATAGTCGTAGCGACGAGGAACGGGCGAGTATTCAAACGTGGCAGCAGGAATTGGCCTGGCGGGAATTTTATCAACATTGCTTATATTCCTTTCCAGCACTGGCCGATGGTCCCTACCGAGATCCCTTTAAAGGGTTTCCCTGGGATAACAATGCAGCCCATTTTCAGGCCTGGTGTGAAGGGCGCACGGGTTATCCGATTGTGGATGCTGCTATGCGGCAACTCAACCAAACGGGCTGGATGCATAACCGCTGTCGGATGATTGTGGCCAGTTTTTTAACTAAGGATTTGATTGTGAATTGGCAACGGGGGGAGCTGTACTTTATGCAGACCCTCTACGATGGCGATCTGGCGGCCAATAATGGGGGTTGGCAGTGGAGTGCTTCTAGCGGGATGGATCCCAAACCCCTGCGAATTTTTAATCCTTATACCCAAGCCCAAAAGTTTGACCCCGATGGTGACTATATCCGCACGTGGTTGCCGGAGTTGGCCCGGTTCAACACGGGGGATTTACTCACCGGTAACCTTACGCCGATGGAACGGCGATCGGTCAATTATCCCGACCCGATTGTGGATCATCATGTTCAACAGCGGGAGTTTAAGCGCCGTTACCAGTCGGTTAAATCACTTTAGCCGTTCAGTTCAGTAGCCCCGCAAATAAAGCGAGACCGTCCGTTGCGAGGAGAGCCGGATCGGCGGCCCGTTCTGGGTGGGGCATCATGCCTAATACATTACCTTGGCGATTGGTAATGCCGGCAATTTGGTGGAGGGACCCATTGGGATTACTGCTTTCTGTTAGGCTTCCCGCTTCATCACAATAACGAAAGATAATCTGATCATGGTCTTCTAGGGCTTTCAGGGTATCTTGATCAGCAAAATAGCGACCTTCACCGTGGGCAATGGGTAAGGTCAACACCTGTTGCGAGTGATAACCACTGGTCCAAGGGGTTTGGTGACTTTCCACTTTGATGGAGACTTGGTCGCAAATGAAATGCAGATCCCGATTACGAATCAACGCCCCCGGTAGTAAACCCACCTCTGTGAGTACTTGAAAGCCATTACAAATACCCAGCACTTTTTTGCCGGCTTGGGCATGGGCTTTGATGGCCTGCATGATCGGGGAAAACCGGGCGATCGCCCCACACCGGAGATAATCACCATAACTAAAGCCCCCCGGTAGCACCACCACATCAACATCCTTTAGGGTTGTTTCTTGGTGCCAAATAAAGTGGGTGGGCTGAGCCAGTAAGCCTTGGGTGACAGTGGCAATGTCCCGGTCACAGTTAGAGCCCGGAAAAACAATAATACCGAAACTGGTCATAATGCCGCGATCGCCTCGTTTGTCGAAATTTCAAACCGATAATTTTCAATCACCGTATTCGCCAACAGTTGGTCGCACATCGCATCCAGTTGCTGCTCGGCACTGGCTTGATCCGATGCCTGTAGGGTCAGTTCAATGTATTTACCAATTCTGACCTGCTCAACAGTTCCATAACCCAATTGCTTTAGCCCAGAGCACACAGCGGTTCCAGCGGGATCAAGTACAGAAGAACGTAGGGTGACGTAAATACGACATTGGTAGGTATGGGACATGAAGCCTCTCGCCGGAAAATCTGCCATTGTTATCCTGCCTTAGAAAGTCCTCCGGGGCAAGGGTTCACTATAAACATTGCTTCAACATCTGTTGCGCCTGCCGAGCGTAGCCCCCCCCGAATAAATTAAAGTGATTGAGAATGTGGTACGCATTGTAGATCGTCTTACGGCGTTGATAGCCTCTGTCCAACGGGGAAACAGCATTGTAACCCTGATAAAATGGCGCAGGGAACCCCCCAAATAATTCGGTCATGGCAATATCAACTTCGGGATCCCCGTAGTACGTAGCGGGATCGAGAATGGCTGGTTCTCCACTGCTCAAGATGGCGGCATTGCCTGACCATAAATCACCGTGGACCAAAGCGGGGCGGGGTTGGCGATCGCCCAGCAAGGCTTTAACCCGGGGCCCAATGGTTTCGGGATCGGGGAAATCTCCCCCTTTACGTCGTGCTAAGCGCAATTGATAACCAAGCCGCTGTTCGGCAAAAAACTCGGCCCAACTATCGGTCCAAGGATTGAGTTGAGGCGTGGCCCCAATAACATTTTCACACTGCCAACCAAATTGATCACTTCCCTCCGCTTGGTGTAACGCCGCTAACTGTTGTCCGAGGCGATACCAACTGTCACGATTTCCCCGTCCAAACGCTAACCATTCCAGCACCAAATAACTCTGGGATCCCTCACTGCCATAACAAATCGGTTGAGGGACACGAATCGTGTCAGTGGCAGCTATCTGCTCTAGACCCAACGCCTCTGTCTGGAACATGGCCAATTGGTTCGCTTGGTTGATTTTGACAAAATATTGTTGCTGGCCACCGCGCAAACAGTAACCCTGATTAATACAGCCACCGCTCACCGTAAGCCGTTGTTCTACCGTAAAAGGTTGCCCTGTCGTTTGGGTAATTTGTCGGGCGATCGCCGCCCACAAGGAAGCTTGCATAGGTCAGGACTCAAAATTGTTCATTCAGAAGAATGTCATTGACCCCTTGATGGTGGCAACTAAGGGGGGCACGATTGCCACCGAATTGTCGACAACATCCCACCGTTCTGTATCCTCAATATAGATGAAAGATACGTTAACGCTCGAATCAAACCCATGACTGCTGATCTTGTTTCCCCTGAGTTAACTACATTAGCCCAACAAACCCGCCAAGCGGCCTTAGCCCTGGCGACGTTATCCACCAAAGACCGGAATCAAGCCATCGCCGCCATTGCCGACGGACTGACAGCCGCCGCGGCTGATATCATTGCCGCCAATGAAGCGGATTGTGCAGCGGCGCAAGCAGCGGCCATCCCAACCCCGTTGTATAACCGCCTCAAGTTGGGAGCGAGTAAACTCCAAAGTGCGATCATTGGCGTGCGGGACGTAGAGAAATTACCCGACCCGTTAGGGCAGATCAGTCTGCATCGTCAATTGGATGAAGGGCTAGTGCTAAAGCGTGTTGCCTGTCCGGTGGGTGTGCTGGGGGTGATTTTTGAAGCGCGACCGGAGGCATTGATCCAAATCACCAGTTTAGCCATCAAATCCGGCAATGCAGTGATTCTTAAGGGGGGCAAAGAGGCAATCCGCTCCTGTCAAGTATTGACTCAGATTATTCAAAACGCCCTGACAAAAACAGCAGTTAACCCCCAGGGGATGCAGTTACTGACCACCCGGGAGGAGATTCGCGGATTATTGGCGTTAGATCAGTACATCGACCTGATTATCCCCCGGGGGTCTAACGAATTTGTGCAATATATCCAGCAAAATACCCATATTCCTGTGTTGGGCCATGCCGATGGAATTTGTCATTTATATCTAGATGCCCAGGCTGATTTAACCACAGCGATCGCCGTGACCATCGACGCCAAAACCCAATATCCCGCCGCCTGTAACGCCATTGAAACGTTGCTGGTCCACGGGGCAATTGCTGGGACGTTTTTGCCCCCCCTTGCCGCGGCCTTGCGGAACCAGGGAGTTCGTTTGCGGGGCGATGCAGCAACCCAGGCGATTATTGACTGTGAGCTGGCCGACGACACTGACTGGCGCACCGAATACAGTGATTTAATTTTGTCCATCAAAGTTGTGCCCTCCCTTGCAGCGGCGATCGACCATATCAACACCTACGGATCCAAACACACCGATGCCATTATTACTGAGGATTCTCAAGCGGCTGATCAGTTCTTGACCCAAGTGGATGCGGCCGGCGTTTATCACAATTGCAGCACCCGCTTTGCCGATGGCTTCCGCTATGGATTTGGGGCAGAAGTGGGCATTAGCACCCAAAAAATGCCCCCCCGCGGCCCTGTGGGTCTGGAAGGGTTAGTGACGTACAAATACCAACTCCGCGGAGCTGGCCAGATCGCTGCCACCTATAGTGGCGATCAAGCCAAGCCCTTTCAGCATCGGGATTTATAATCCGCCAAAAGCAAGGGCTATTATTAGCACGAACTGCCCAGCAACAACACTAAGCACTTTGATCACTGGTTTGACGTCCAAGCAGGACGTTTGCGGCGATCAACGCCTGAGATGATTACCACAGACCACGGATAGGTGCGGGGGTCTGGGTCGGTTGTGACGTAGGCCGGGGGGCCGGGGGTAAAGAAACTGGCTCAACAGAGCTCAAGTCAATGGCAGAAATTTGAACGGTTTCGACCTGCTTCAGATCAAGACGGGTCAACCAAGCGGGGTGGGCAACGTCAACAAAGACAGCACCGAGATACTGACCATCATCATCAAAGCGAGGGCGAAGGAGGACATCATCGCCGGGCTTGGCCGATCCCTGACCATTCCAGTGATCAAGGCGGCGATCATCATTGACCTCGATGTAACCCGGAAAGTCGCCATACTCCACCAATTCAACTTGGAGAATACTACCGACAGCACCACGGACGCGCCCGATCGCCAAGCCATCAAAGCTCATTTGCTCAGTGCCTTGGTAAACATCATGGCCCGCTAATTGACTGAATAATATACTACCTTTGTCCAGAACAGAATCTGCATGGGCAGATGTCGCACCAAAAGTAGCTAAAGTTAGCAGAACTCCAGAAAAAGTTT
>JBEAQB010000290.1:0-6280 GCA_041164125.1 Cyanobacteriota bacterium | reverse complement strand
ACGGGATGACGGAGGAAACGCAGGGCTAATGTCCAGGCTTTTAACCGTCCCTGGGCATCATAAATATGGTTTAAGTCCGGTAAATCGTGCATAACGCTATCGCTGACAACCCTCAAAATTGCCACGGGAAGTTGTTGGTTGTGGGCAAATTGCAGAATGGCGACATTTTCCATCTCCACAACGTCAGCCCCGGATTGTTGGGCGAGGGCTTTTTTGTCCGATGCCTGGCAAATCACTTGGTGAACGCTAATGCCTTTGACAGAGGGCGCGTTCAGATTGTTGTCTTTTGCTAACATCGCGGCGATCGCCTGGCTGAGGTTAGCGTCCCCTGTGAAGGTGCCTGTTCCTGCTTTTCTCGGCCAAGGCTCGCATTCCATGACCCATACCGGCTGGCCAATGCTGTGGCTTGGGGTTAAGCTGCCGGTTACACCCATCACTAACAGTGCCTCCGGCTTGGTTCCTTGCTGCCAGGTATGTCCTAAATTGTCCAAAAATGGGACGAGAGCGGGCGACCCAGCGGGTATGGCTTGTAACGAGAATCGGGAGTGTGGATCCTGTTGGGCGGGGCGCAAGCCCTTGGCGATCGCCTGATACTCCGGACCTTGGGGCGCAAGAATGAGAATTGAGTTAGGTAGGCGATCGCCATTGAGAGAAGGAAGGGACATATGCTAAGGTAATTCTTGCAAATGATTCTTATTTAACTGATCGATCAAACTGGATTTTTGCCCTCACCAACGCCCTTTCCTATGACCGCAGCCCATTTTTCATCGGCAGAGCCTGCAACGTTAGTGAATAGCCCCATTTTACAAGTCTGTGGAGTTAGTAAAGTGTTTTCGCGCCAATCTATCCCGGTTTTGCATCAGATTGATTTTAAGCTGGCGGCGGGGGAGATTTTGGGTTTACTGGGTCCCTCGGGCTGCGGCAAAACGACATTATTGAGAATAATTGCAGGTTTTGAGACGCCCACGACCGGGGCCGTGTATCTCGAAGGCAAGCTTGTCTCTGGTGCGCATAACATCGTCCCCCCTGAACATCGCCATACCGGCATGGTATTTCAGGATTATGCCCTCTTTCCCCACTTGGCGATCGCCGATAATATTGCCTTTGGTTTGCGACATAAATCTCACCATTTCAGCCGGGATCAAATTAAAGCACGAATTACAGAAGTTCTAGCCCTGGTTGGTTTAAGCGGTCTAGAAAAACGCTATCCCCACGAATTGTCTGGGGGACAACAACAACGTATTGCCCTGGCCAGAGCCCTAGCCCCCCGCCCTCATCTGATGTTATTGGATGAACCGTTAAGCAACCTGGATGTCCAGGTGCGGCAACGATTACGTCATGAAATTCGCCATATTTTAAAAGCCACCGGCATTGCCGCCATTTTTGTGACCCACGATCAAGAAGAAGCCATGGCCATTTCGGATCGTATTGGGGTAATGCACCATGGGCAATTAGAACAAATCGGCACCCCTGAAGCCATTTATCGGGCGCCGGCGTCCCGTTTTGTGGCCGAATTTGTTACCCAAGCAAACTTTTTGCCGGCCCAGCGTCAAGGGGAAATGTGGTCTACTGAATTTGGACAATGGTGTTTAAATGGCCAAAACATTGACAGTAAAAACTGTGGTGAATTGATGCTGCGCGAAGAAGAAATTCAACTACAGCCCGATCAAAGCAGTCCTGTTGTCATCCGCGATCGCCAATTCTTAGGACGAGAATATCGTTATTGTCTGGAGACGGCAACAGGTCATCAAATTCATGCCCGGACATCTTTGGAGACCGCCATCCCGGTCGGTAGCCCAGTGAATATCACCTTAACGAATCCCTCGCCACCAATTTTTGTTGAGCCTGTGCTACCCCAGTAAGATACGATACAAGACTGAGTACGTCCCATGGTCACTGTGGCATTGGCGGCCGTGGAGTGGGGAAATTGGACAAGCACCATGGCAAACTTCAGATGTAATGCACTAAGCACACTATTGATAGGATCAATACTATTACTTGCCCGGGGCTTGAAAAGTGATAGTGAAGATAAAAAACTGGTTTTCAAGTATCCTGCTAACACCAGTCATCAAGAAACATTATCGTCTCCCCCTCAACCGTTAGCATTAGAGCCAGTTCCACCGATTCAAGCAGAACCCCCTGAGCCCTGTACTGACCCCCAACGTCAACTCCAGTTTATGCAGGATAGTTGTGGCGTTAAGCGTTACCCAAGTAATTGGCATCGAGATTTATCGTGCACGAATCGCCATAGTTCCAGTAGCGGCTATCATCAGTCCCGTGAGTCCTACCCTGTCCATGAAGTCCTCACGGACCTTGTTCCACCTCAAATGCAGTTAACCGTCATCTTAATCAGACGTATTAACGGATTACTCTATTACAAATATCTCAGTAATGGCACCTCTGAGCAGATATTCCAGCCATGGAGTGCCAGTAAATTCCTCGCGGTGGCTAATGCCGCGTCAAAATTACGTCTGGCGTCAAACTATCAGGTGGGACTCACCGCTTCTGTGGGGCCCATTCCCTTGGGAGATTTAGTCACCAGCCTCCATCAATATGATTACCGTTTTGGTGCTTCCTCCAACACCCTGGGGCGGTATTTTCATAACATCGGCGATCGTCAGCGCGCCAATCAAATGATCCATGACCATTGGTTAGATCGTCCGGAGACTGAAACCTTTGGGGGTAACTATGGTGGTGAGCCTCTTACCTTTCAATACGCGTTTCATGAGAAAAATGGCCAACGGCTCCACCTCTCTCCGGCCCCCATCAGCCGCATCCGCAATCGACTCTCTAGTTTGACGCTAGCTCAAGCACTGCTTTACTTAGTGATGCACCGAGAAGAGCCGAACAACCGGTTGCCCGATATTCAATGGGATGATTTAAAAACCCTATTTTATGGCGCTGAGGCGTCCACAAGGTATCCTAACTGGGGCGGAATGAGTTCTGATACGGCCATTTATTTACAGGCTCATGACATGAATTACATTGAACGCCGTAGTCAAGGGATGTGGCGGATTTTTTCTAAGTTTGGTCTTGGGGAACAGGGAGAAATTGTTAATGTTGGCTATGCTTGCTTTCCTGTCGTTGATCTTAACAGTCAACCGGTTACTGATCGCGGAGTAGAGTTTATCATTGCTGCTCATTTGCCCAATGGGGGAAAGACCTTAGTAGAAAGAGATAGAATGATGGCCCGAGCATATCGTTCCATCGTCCAAAGAATTATTGAAGATAAGATCTAACCCAACCGGCCAATCATCGGTTTACAGGGATCCCCATTTTTTCCTATTGCTTGAGCCAAGGCAATAAACATGGGAAGATAGCCTTGTTTTAACCCCTATTATTTCCTGTTGACCCTATGCAATGCCGTGTTTGCGACTCTTCTCAGCTCGATTTGGCGATCGATTTAGGGGAACAGCCCTGGTGTAATCACTTCCTCAAACCGGCAGAAGTGGGGCAAGAACCCTATTATCCACTGCGGGTCTTATACTGCCAAGACTGCGGTACCGCTCAGTTGGATTACACAGTCAAAAAGGAAATTATGTTTGGCGACCACACCTACTTGTCTGGTGTAACCAAATCTCTTAGCGCCCATTTCGCCAAAGTTGCTCAAGCAGTAGATGGGCGATTCTTTGCCGATCAAACCGAAAAGTCGGTATTGGACATCGGATCCAATGATGGGACGCAGTTAAAACACTTTCAGGCACTGGGTTATGACGTGCTAGGGGTTGAATCCTCTAAAACCACCGCTAAAATTGCTAACGACGCCGGGGTGCCGACCCTGAATGACTTTTTTAACCTAGATGTTGTCAAACGCTTAGGGCGTAAATTTTCTGTCATTAACGCCGCTGGCGTCTTTTTTCACCTGGAAGAATTGCATTCCGTCACTGAGGGAATTCGGGAGGCCCTCGCTGATGACGGCGTGTTCGTGGTGCAGTTCTTGTACATGAAACGTATCGTGGAAAATCTCGCCTTCGATCAGATTTATCACGAGCATTTGCTCTACTACAATCTCAACACCATTGAGATTTTACTCAACCGCCACGGGCTATCCATGTTTGACGCTTATTTATCTCCTATTCATGGGGGGTCAATTATTGGTTTCGTGACCCACCAGGGTCAACGGCAACCGTCGGCAAGGTTACAAGTCATGCGGCAAGCGGAAGTAGCAGAAAAAAGTAATGACTATCAAACCTACCTCAATTTTGCCCGTCGTATTCAACAAATGAAGGCAGAAAATTTAGCTTATCTAGAAACAGCTAAGCAGGCAGGGAAAAAAATTTGGGGGTTTGGCGCCCCGGTTAAAGGCAACACCCTCCTCAACTACTTTGGCATTGGCACCCAATATCTAGAGTATTTAATTGAGAAAAATGAATTACGCCGGGGGTTGGTGTCACCGGGAATGCATATTCCCCTGTTAATTGAGCAAGAATTAGACAGCTTGCCGGATATCTATTACGTTCTCGCTTGGAATTTTAAACGAGAGATTTTAGCCAATAATCAACAGTTAATTAATCAGGGGGTCGAATTCTTCTTTCCCGTTAATCCGCCCGACGCTTAGCTTCGATCAGTGAATGTATCCAAGGGGATATTTGAAAAGTAAGGACTGTCGGTTCGCTGATTTTTCCTAGTGTTCAGGGATTCTTAAAAACTCTATATATAGCGTTTAACTTGCATAATGACTGTTTAGACTGAGTTGATTTTCTCCGTGGGAGATTAACTCATATTTATTTTCGCTTGTCAATACCTTGTGGCGATTGCCACAAGTCCTATTCTGCCGTTGATAATTCCAAAAGCGTTCCCAAAATGAGCGAACCGACAGTCATGAGTGTCTTGCTCAATGCCATGCCAAAAGATACTGCCGCCCTCCAAATCACCCCAGAGAAAATTTATCCCTTACGCGATTTAGCCACCACGCAGTTTCTGCCATCGGTAGTTTTGGGGGTATTGGCAATTCCCCTGCCTATAACTCACTGGTCTCCAATGGCCGAATGCCCATGGACTTAGCGGGGGGCAAACCTAAACTGGGATAGTAATGCCGTAAGACCCCCACAGCTCGTTGGTATTGAGGATCCGCATCGGTGCCCATCAAGGAGGGATCATTGCGGAGCTGCAATTTTTTTTCCATGCTCAGATCTAGATAGACATCAGGACTAATGCCTTTGCGCTCAATATCTTCGCCGTTGGGGGGATAATAGCGGGCAATGGTAACGGCTAAGCCTGAGCCATCGGAGAGGGTATGGACAGACTGAACTGTGCCTTTGCCATAGGTTTCCGTGCCAACAACAGTGGCCCGACCATGTTCCTTTAACGCTCCGGTTAAAATTTCGCTGGCACTGGCCGACCGCTCATTGACCAAAATCACCAACGGTAAATTAGTAATGTCACTGCCATTCGCCGCAAAATGGCGATCGCCACCTTTGCGGTCAATGGTGCTGACAATTTCCCCCCGATTTAACCACATGCGGGCAATATCAATGCTGGACAACAATAAACCGCCAGGATTGCCCCGCAAATCCATGACAAAGCCCGTAATTTCTGCCTGATTTAACGCATTAATCGCCGCTTCCATTTGTTCAGCGGCATGGGAACTAAATTCGTCTAGGCGGATATACCCAACCCGCACTTCCCCTTCTTCCTTGATGCTATAAGTGACGGAGTCTAGTTCAATATTTTCCCGGGTCAATGTAACACTGAAGACGCCTTTTTGGGGACGGGATAATTGCAAGCTCAGTTCTGTGCCGATTTCCCCCTTAATCGCTTCGGTGGCTTGCTCAAGCCCCATTAACGCGGTCGGTTTGCCGTTAATCCGCACAATCCGATCGCCAGGGCGTATGCCTGCTTTCATCGCCGGCGTTCCCCGCACCACATCGGCCACCACGAGATCACTACTGCGCTTATCCAAAAGAACGCGAATCCCCACGCCCGATACCTCCCCCGAGGTTTGACTGGTCAAAATGGCAAATTCGTCCGGCGGTAAAAAACGGGTATAGGGATCATTCAGGTCTTTCAGAATTTTGGCGATCGCCCGATAGGCTTCAGTGTGATTGCGATAGCCCCGCCTGAGTAAATCCTGCCGCTTAGCTAACCAGTCCGCGCGGTCAAACTCCTGAGCGACAAACTCTTGATTGACCAATTGCCACACCTCATCCACGATGGCTTTAGGATTATCCGACAGGGAGATAACAGCAGAACCTTGGCTAATTTTGGGGTCTGACGGTGTCGTGGTCGGGATTGGACTAGTCAGCGTTGGCGCAGACGGGGTACTAATGGCTGGGTTACT
>JBEAQB010000289.1:0-5743 GCA_041164125.1 Cyanobacteriota bacterium | reverse complement strand
ATGAAGCGGAAAAACTTTGTGACCGTATCGGTATCCTTAATCGTGGTCAACTCCTGAAGGAGGGCAACATGAGTGAACTGCGCCATTTGATCCCGGCCCAAGCCATTCTCACCGTGAGCACTGACGACGATCAGCAGGCGATCGCCATTGCCAAAAGCCTCCATTGGCAACATCGTTGGTATGGCGGCAAACTAGCATTTTGGCTGCCCCAAGACATGCCCCTCGCTACCATCATCGACAAATTCCACCCCCTGACCTTTCAATCCCTCAGCTGCCAGCCCGTTGACCTCGAACATATCTATTTAGAAGTGACCCGTCAGGACAGGAGCGACCAAGACTTGAGCCCATAGGGGCGAGACTCATCGGATCAATCCGCAGGGAGAAGCGCCACGCCCCCCGTTGTCGGCCCAAAGGCGATATTTTTCCGGGTCAGGGCGACAGGGGCAAGGGGAGTATGTCACAGTGAGGGAATAATATTTTCATTTTCCTAGCCTAGCTGAGGGGGAGTCCGTGGCTGATACCCGTTTAAATTTGGTGGCGATCGCCATTTTCTTGATGATGCTGTCAGCATTGGTGGGGCCGATGGTGAATTTATCTCCTACCATTCCGGCGCTAACCACCGTAATTATTTTGGGACTGATCACAGCGGACCAAATCAGTTGGCAGGGGAGAGGGACGGATTTATTGGTGGGGCTATGGCAATCAAAAGCAGAACGGCAACGCATCGTCTGTCATGAAGCGGGACATTTTTTGGCTGCCTACCACCTGAACATTCCCATTACCGATTACAGCCTCAGTCCTTGGGAAGTCTTTAAACAAGGACAAACGGGGATGGCTGGGGTACAGTTTGACACCCAAGCACTAGCCGCTCAATGTGAACAATGGCAACAGCGTCCCCAGGCCTTGGAGCGGTGGGCAACGGTATGGATGGCCGGCATTGCCGCGGAAACAATCACCTATGGAGAGGCCCAAGGGGGAGATGGCGATCGCCAACAACTCCGGATGGCGTTTCGCTTAGCCGGATTACCGGCAAGTAACTGCGCCCAAAAGGAAAGTTGGGCTTTTTTACAGGCCAAGCATTTAATTGAAACCCATGCCGAGGCCCATCAACAATTACAGCAGGCATTGCAAGAACGGCGATCTGTGGCAGAATGCTGCCAATTGCTCGCCCGTGTGGGGCCACAAGCCCAGGGAGAGCGCCCCCTGAGCTAACGCCAAACCTGTTTTAAAACCAGCGCCGGTTTCACGTCGGCTTCCTTGCCACTGGGAACCTGGAGCCCAATAAACTTTGCTTGATCGGGCGGGATAATTTGCGCCGCCGGGGTTTTACCCAAAATAGCCACTGTGTATGTTCCGACGGCGATCGCCAAATGGAGAGGAATCCCTTCTGTGCAAATCACTAAATTTGCGCCCGCCAACAGCGCCGCCATTTTGCCAACATCGCCGGGACGCACCACCGTCACACCAGGGTGGCTCTCTTGCATCGCTTGCACCCAGCCCGTATCCTCAGCCGGGGGAATCAGGACAATTTTAAGATCGGGTTGTTTCTCCCGGATATCGTCCATGATTTGGTGCCACTGGGCGATCGGGTAGGGGAAGTCACCGGTATCAGCTTGGCGAATAGCTCCCCCATTGAGGACGACATAACCAGGACCGCCTAACTCTAACCGTTTTTGGGTTGCTTCCATCCAGTCAATATCCGCCTTGGGTAAGGTCACGGTGATGGGGGGACAAGGGGTCTGCAGACCCAATCCCTGGGTCAAATCATGGTACAGAAAGGGGACATACTGATCGGGCTTAAAGGGAACAGCCGTCGACAAGAAATAACTGCCTGCATTTTGGTAACCAACCCGCTGGGGAATGCCATTGAGCCACAGTAATAACTCAATCGTCCATTGTCGTGCACCGCTAATGGCTGCTTCGTACTCGCGATCTCGAATAATGCCCAATAGGTTGAGAAAATCCGCCAGACCATTACGATCTCGGTAATCAAACGCCAGAACTTCGTTCACATGGGGACAGATTCGATAGGCCGACTTGGCCCGTGGCTCAACAATCACATCAATCACCGCTTGGGGATATTGAGCCTTGAGGGTAGCGAGGGTTGGAAAAAAGAGGATCTGCTCAGAGATTCCACCGGGGACGAGGGCGAGGATACGCATCTTTTAAAACCTGTGAACAGTAGCAGTGGGCGATCGGCTGGCTTTAATCAGCTTAACTATAGCAACTTTTTCGCCAGTTCCCGACCCGCAATTTAAGAAAAAATAACTTTTGTTCTCTTCGTATAACTGGGATAACTGTTGGTGTCGATGGGCGATTAACGGTTTAATGGGTAACGGATAGTGTCATGCTTTCCACGTATTTCTACTGCTGTTTTTCGACTAACGCCACCATGCTGAAAAGATCCCTGTCTAATGCCCTGATTGTCTGTGTCATGTTGGTGAGTCTCGCGTTGACAGCCTGTAGTGGGGTAGGGATTGCCAATTTGCAGCGTTATAGCGACACCAAGGATGGTTATGAATTTTTATATCCCAATGGTTGGATTGGCGTGGACGTCAAAGGGGCCTCTCCCGGGGTTGATGTGGTCTTTCGGGATTTGATTGAACGGGATGAAAATTTGAGCGTCATTATCAGTGACGTCCCTAGCAACAAAACCTTGACCGATTTGGGGACACCAACCGATGTGGGGTATCGCTTTATGACAACAGTTAATGACAATGCCCAGGGGGAGCGCCGGGCGGAATTACTCAGTGCGGAGGAGCGGGATGAAGACGGGCAAGTTTACTACGAACTCGAGTATCGCGTTTTGCTCGGCGATAATGTGGAACGCCATGATTTAGCTAGTGTTACCACCAACCGCGGCAAGCTGATTACCTTTGATTTATCAACCTCAGAAGGTCGCTGGCATCAGGTTGAGGCTTTATTTAATACGGTGTCAAATTCTTTCCACGTTTACTAATGCCCCTTGCTAGCGGGATTATTTTATGCCTTCCTTACTTGATGCTTACCAACTGGGCGATTTAGCCCTAAACAATCGTGTTGTTTTGGCCCCCCTAACCCGGGGGCGAACCGGGGCGGATCGGGTTCCCACTGCTTTAATGGCGGAATATTACCGTCAGCGGGCCAATGCAGGACTGATCATCACAGAAGCAACGGTGGTTTCTGAAATCGGCATCGGTTGGAATCATTCCCCAGGTATTTACAATGACGCCCAGGTCGAAGGTTGGCGACCCATTGTGGATGCGATTCATCAAGCCGGTTCAAGGGTTTTTCTGCAATTGTGGCATTGTGGTCGCGCTTCCCATCAGTCTTTTCACCCCCATTTAGGGTTACCGGTGGCACCGTCGGCGATCGCCATCAACGGTGAGGGGATCTATACTCCCCACGGCAAAGAACCCTATCAAGTCCCCCGACCGTTAACCGGGGAAGACATTGCGGCAACGGTTGCAGATTATCGCCAAGCCGCAGTCCGGGCCCAGCAGGCGGGGTTTGATGGCGTTGAGATTCATGGGGCCAACGGCTATCTGATTGATGAATTTTTACAGTCAAAAACCAATCACCGTACCGATGCCTATGGGGGCAGTCTCGAGAATCGATTCCGGTTTTTACAAGCAATCACTGAAGCCATCTTGACAGTCCTGCCGTCCCAACGGGTGGGCGTGCGTCTGTCTCCCAATGGAGTGTTTAACGATATGGGATCAGTGGATTTTCGTGACGCTTTTCCCTATTTTGCCCAGCGGTTAGATGCCTATAACTTAGGGTATTTGCATGTGATGGATGGTTTAGCCTTTGGCTTTCACGGTTTAGGCGATCCGTTAACCCTGGCGGACTTTCGGGACGTTTATACTGGAACGTTAATGGGAAACTGTGGTTATACTCAAGCCACAGCCGAAACCGCAATTACCCAAGGACAGGCCGATCTAATTGCCTTTGGACGTCCTTACATTTCCAACCCTGATTTAGTCCAACGCTTTACCCATGGCTGGCCCCTAGCGGCTGATGCTGATCCCTCAGTTTGGAATGGTGGAGAGGGAGATTATGCGGTCGGATACACGGATTTCCCCGCCTATGATGGCAAAGGGGGGTAAGATGCAGAATTCTGTTAACACACATATAAAGGCGATCGCTGCCCTATGTCAGACCAAAACACCATCCGTATCCGTGGCGCCAGACAACATAACCTCAAAAATATCGATCTCGATTTGCCACGGGATCAGTTAATTGTGTTTACGGGGGTATCAGGTTCCGGAAAATCCTCTCTGGCGTTTGACACCATTTTTGCGGAGGGGCAGCGGCGGTATGTGGAATCCTTGAGCGCCTATGCCCGGCAATTTCTAGGGCAATTAGACAAGCCTGATGTGGATAGCATTGAAGGACTGAGTCCGGCCATCTCCATTGATCAAAAATCCACTTCCCACAATCCCCGTTCCACCGTGGGGACTGTCACAGAAATTTATGATTATTTGCGGTTACTGTTTGGTCGGGCCGGTAGCCCCCATTGTCCCCACTGTCAGCGGAATATTGCCCCCCAAACCATCGATCAAATGTGTGATCGGGTGATGGCGTTGCCGGACCGTACCAAGTTTCAAGTGCTGGCACCAGTGGTTAAGGGCAAGAAGGGAACCCATGGGCAATTACTCTCGAGCTTGGCGTCCCAGGGGTTTGTGCGGGTGCGCATTAACGGCACGGTGAGGGAATTGAGTGATAACATTGAACTTAAAAAAAATCAGGCTCATACCATTGAGGTGGTCATTGATCGCTTGATTAAAAAAGCCGGTTTGCAAGAGCGGTTAGTGGATTCCTTGAATACTTGTTTAAAGCAAGCAGAAGGGACGGCGATTATTTATATTTTAGAGAGTCCAACGCTTGCGGTCTTAGACGGGGGGGCAAGTACATCGGGATCCCCGTTGAAAGTCGCTGATCAGAGCAAGCGTTATCGGGGAGATGCCCCCACAGAAATTGTTTTCTCGGAAAACTTTGCCTGTCCTGAACATGGCGCGGTGATGGATGAATTATCCCCCCGCCTATTTTCTTTTAATTCCCCCTATGGGGCGTGTCCCGATTGCCATGGCATCGGCTTTGTCAGATCCTTCTGTCCTGATTTAGTCATTCCCGATCCGACAAAACCCGTTTATGCGGCGATCGCCCCTTGGTCCGAAAAGGATAATGCCTATTATTTGTCGTTGCTGTATAGCGTTGGGCAACATTTTGGCTTTGAATTACAAACCCAATGGCAAGAGTTAACCCCAGAACAGCAGGCGGTTATTTTACACGGCACTGAGGCGGAAATTTGGTTTGAAGGGGAATCACGCTACCGCAATAATCGCGGTTATTACCGGCGTTATGCCGGCGCCCTGAACATTCTGCAACGCAATTACGACGAAAGTAGTTCTGAGACGATCAAGCAAAAATTAGAAAAGTACATCGTTAATCAAGCCTGTCAAACCTGTGGAGGAAAACGCTTAAAACCGGAAGCCTTGGCAGTAAAACTGGGTCAGTTTAATATTAATGATTTGACGGGGGTTCCCATTCGCGATGCCCTGCAACGCGTTACAGATTTAGTTCTGACCCCTCGCCAAGCAATGATTGGCGAATTGGCCCTCAAGGAAATTAAGGCCCGTTTGCAATTTTTGTTGGATGTCGGCCTCGATTATCTCACCCTTGATCGGGCCGCCATGACCCTATCGGGGGGAGAGGCCCAACGTATTCGCCTAGCGACCCAAATTGGATCTGGCTTGACGGG
>JBEAQB010000288.1:0-4397 GCA_041164125.1 Cyanobacteriota bacterium | reverse complement strand
GGGCGACCATACTCCTGGGCGATCTGACTAGCGGCTAACCCTAATACCCCTGTGGGCCACTGGGCATCCGCCAGGACAATGACCCCTGTGGTGGAAACATCCACTTCCCCTAAGCGTTTTTGAATGTCGGCAATGATGGTTTTTTGTAATCCCTTGCGCCGGGCGTTGAGGGTTTCCGTTTCCGCTGCCAGGCGATCGCAAATTTGGGGATCAGAGCTGGTTAGTAATTCCACCGCAAAACTAGCATCTCCTTTAATCCGACTAATAGCATTAATGCGTGGGCCAATGCCAAAGCCAATATCCGTAGGGCGATCGCCGTTGCGGTTGCAGTAATCCAATAGTTTTTGCACGCCAGGACGGGTGGCGGTGATGGGATCCTTTTGTTTTTTTAGCTGGGCAATGCCCTTTTGGGCTAAGTAACGACAATCGCCAGTTAGTTGCACTAAATCCGCAATTAAACCGATCGCCACCAGATCCAATAACTGTTCCAGGGGCCGATGGGGAATCGTAGGCAGGGTTAAATACAACGCCTCGACCAATTTAAACGCCACCGCCACCCCGGAAAGGTGATAAAGGGGATGGCTTTCCGCAAAGTAGCGGGGATTAATCATTGCGATGACAGGGGGGCGATCATCCGGTAGGGTGTGGTGATCGGTGACAATCACGTCCATCCCTAACTGATTGGCATAGTCAATTTCTGTTAAGTTTGTGCTGCCAGTGTCACAGGTAACAATCACATGAGTGCCTTCTGCTGCGAGGCGATCTAACCCCGCTTTATTCAACCCATGGGATTCCCGTAAACGGTTGGGAATGGTGTAACTTAGTTGCCGACCCTGGGGAAAAAATTGTCCCAATCCTTCCCAAAGCACCGCCGTAGCGGTCACCCCATCAGCGTCAAAATCCCCCCAAATGGTCACCCGATCGCCGTTTTGCCGGGCCTGCTCTAACCGTTTAACTGCCCATTTCATTTCCTGACCAAAGTCAAAGGGGCTGGTGGATTGATAATGATCGGCGTTGATGAAAGCTTCCAGTTGAGCCGCTGATTGAATACCCCGTTGCCACAACAGTTGGGCCGCGGAACGCCCTTCCCTACCGTCACAATATTTTTGCACCTGGTCTAAAAAGGCGATCGGGGGGGGAGGGGACGAAACCAGTTGCCAACGGGGGTTAGGCATGGCAGTTAACGGGTGAGGGTGGGAACTTTAACGGGGGCGGAATCCATCAGGGATTGTTGGCGATCGCGGGCTAAGAGATCGGCTGCTTTGAGATGTTTAACTTTGGTCGCCAGACCGAGCCTTTCTAACAGACAAATAAAACCAAAAGTGGGATCGATGAGGTACACCACCTGCTGGTCCCGGAGGGTAATGCCATGGCGACTGGAAGCAGGAAACGCATGGTGCAGATTATGCCAGCCTTCCCCCAGGGTTAAGAACGCGACGAAACCATTATTACGGCTGTGATCAGTGGTGCTAAAGGGTTGACTCCCCCATAAATGGCTCAAGGAATTCACCGTTTGGACGCCATGAAATAGCAATGTCGTGCTGAGGAAAAAGGCGCTTAGATATTCAAGCCCACCGAGAATATAGGACATGCCACCGAGGGCAAGCAGGGGCAAAAAATGTAAGCGGTCAATCAGTTTTAACACCGGATCAGCTTCCACATCTAGGGGCAACTGTTCGGGAAAAAAGTTAGGGGATAATAACCAGCCTCCCTGGGACCAAATAAACCCTTTCCAGCCGGTGTTCTGAACGGGAGAATGGGTATCTAAGGGTTGGTCTGAGTATTTATGGTGACTGAGGTGATGGGCCTTCCACCAACTCGGTCCCATTTGACCGGCGGATGCCCCCACCAGACAGCCTAGCCTTAAAAACCAGCGGGGGGCCGTATAACTTTTATGGGTTAGGAGCCGATGGTAAATTCCCGTGGTGGCTAACATACGAATGAGATACCAGCCAATCATCCACATCACTGACCCCAAGGATAGGCCTGTGACCAAAACCAGCAATGACCCCATGTGGCTAACAATGATCAGAATGGGCCCGATGACATAAAGTCCGGTCAGGAGAGGAGTATAAGGCCGGGAAGGGATGGGGTTTGGCATTACAGGGTTCTGATAGTTCCGCATTACTTTAACAAATCCCCCAGAGACATTTCACTAAGAATCCGCATTAATGGTCTGGCGTTGGCGTCTGGTCTGGGGAATGGTTAAGGGTTTTACCGATTGGGGCCGCAAAATGGCGATCGCCGTGCGTTGAAGTGTGGGATCGGCTTCAATGTCGAGAAAAACCTGGAGATAATCCCGCAAGTCCACCTGCTCTTGGCGGGTTAATCGTTGGCCTTGGCTTAGCTGGGATAACTGGCGCAGAGCGACTAATTTTTGTAGGCGATCGCCGTTAGCCAGGCTATGCAAGCAGGCATCAAACTCAGATCCGTTCACTAACGTGGCAGAAGACGCCGTGGTCTTGCCAAAGTACCACACCAATAACCCTACTGTTGTCAGGGAACCCACTCCTTGTAAGATAACCCCCGACGCGATCCAAGGATTATTCACTTCAGACCAGACCATAGTAGCCATATAAGTGCCCAATGCCGCCAAGCCCCCACTGCCCCCGGCCAACAACAGTTGGGTTTGGGGCTGATGCAAGGATTGGTACCAAGTTTTCTTGGCTAAGCATTCCCGATGAGTCAACAACCAGAAAACCAGCTTGACGCTCCCAATGCCTAACCCCGTCGCTAACAGTAACCGCCATTCCGACGACCAGAGGACAGTAACCGCCAATGCCCCAATACTCCACGGCCCCCAACGGCGTATAGTGCGAGCATTTGCCACTGTGGACAATAACGCTGCACTTTCTGTCATTAATGTTTGACTAACGGCGCTGACCGTCACTGTCAAATTTCTGCGGGGAAACCAAACCTGGGTCACAGCAAATTCCTATCGTGTGTGATGATGGCTATAACGCTCGTGTCGGGCGGCTTATTCACTATATCAATTGATGCTGACATGGAGAGTTTTTGGACAGCGGTCTTAACGTTCTGTCAATCTACTACGACGGCGATCGCCACAGAGTTGGTTGCCAAATTTGCCAAAATTCCCGCAGAACGTAAAGCAGACGGAACCTTGGTAACTGCAGCAGATCAGTGGTCTGATCAGCAATTGCGCCACCGGATTGCTGCCCAATTTCCTGAACATGGCGTACTGACTGAAGAAACCACCCATATTTTTCCCGACACCGATTGGTGCTGGATTATTGATCCGATCGATGGCACGACCAATTTTACGCGGGGGATTCCCATCTGGGGTATTTCCATCGGATTACTTTACCAAGGAACACCGGTCTTTGGCTTTGTCCATTTTCCCATGGTGCAGCAGTCCTTTTGGGGCTATTGGCTGGGCAATTCCGGGTTAGCAGGGCCGACGGGGGCCTTTTTAAACGGGGAACCCATCCAGACCAGCGCTGCCGACCCCAGCCAAAATCAGTTATTTAATCTCTGTGCCCGTAGTCATAAGATTCTCAAAAATCCCTTTCCCTGCAAGATCCGTTTAATGGGGGTCGCGAGCTACAACATTTTATTAGTGGCCAGCGGTGCGGCGTTGGGGGGCGCGGAAAAAACTCCGAAAATCTGGGATATTGCCGGTGCTTGGCCCATTCTCCTGGCCGCCGGGGGCGCCTTTTTACCCCTCCAAGCCGACCCCATTTTCCCCCTCACCCCTGGCCAAGACTACGGCGATCGCCCCTATCCCTGTTTAACCGCTAGCCGTCAGGATCTAATTCCTCGATTTAAGCCCTTGGTTTTGCCTGTACTTGACGCCTAGATCGTTGTCCTCAATCTCGCAGTACATACCCCACGCCCCGAACAGTTTGAATTAGGCGTGGTTCTCCTTGGGCTTCGAGTTTGAGGCGGAGATAACGAATATAGACCTCAATAATGTTTGAATCCCCCATAAAGTCATAGCCCCAGACCCGTTCTAGAATCTGTTCACGGGTGAGTACCTGGCGAGCGTGGGAGAGTAAATAATCTAACAACTCAAACTCCTTTGCCGTTAACTCAATCAGGCGATCGCCCCGGTAAATTTCCCGAGTATGGCGATTAAAGCGTAAATCAGCAAACTCTAAGCTATTATCACTGTCTTCCTGGGGGCGCCGCAGCTGCACTCGAACCCGAGCCAAGAGTTCATCAAGGTTAAACGGTTTGACGATATAATCGTCGGCCCCAGCATCTAAACCAGCTACCCGATCAGCAATATCGTCTTTAGCTGTAATTAAAATAATCGGTATCCTGCTTCCCGTTTCCCGCAAGCGACGACAGACCTCTAGCCCTGACAGTCCCGGTAATATGCCATCCAACAACAATAGGTCAGGGGGAAACTCTTGCGCTTGGGTCAAGCCTACCAT
>JBEAQB010000287.1:0-8235 GCA_041164125.1 Cyanobacteriota bacterium | reverse complement strand
CGGGCAATCCAGGGCAGTTGGCGATCGTGGCAGAGTTTCACCACGGCGGCAACTTCAGTGGTCGATCTGGGCAAAACCACCACCGCGGGACGCTGGCGATAGCCCGTCAACCCATCGCACTCATAGGTAAGTAGTTCGTCTTTACGCTTAATGACCCCCCCTGTACCCACGGTGGTCTCGAGTTGGGCAACAATGGCTGCCATATCGGTCTGAGGGGGGCTAGCGGTTGACGTCATGGGAATGAATCGGAAGGTGCTTGAGTCTTTATAGTTTAGCTAATCGAGTGGGGATTCTACGACGCTCCCCGTAGGAATCCTCGTCGTTTACGACGGGGAGGATGTCAAGCTGAGGAGAGGTTGGCAACACCCCTCTCAGCTTAGGTTGAACTAGGTCGGGGTCAATCATTGTCCAGGCTCTGGGAGGGGAAAGTTGGCAATTAAAAGCTCCTTACCTAAAGCGGCTTGGTTTTGCTGGTAATTATTCATCCCATACTGCAACTGCCAGGGCAGCAAGTAAAATTGTTGATATCGTTCTTTTACATAATCGCTATTGTCATAGGTCATTAACCAACGGTGTTGACAATTAGATAACTCATTAAATAAGCGTTCATGGTCAAAGCCCAAATGTAAATCTCCTTTTTTACCGTACAATTTGGATTTTTGGGCAGAATAATATGGTGGATCTAGAAAGATTAAAACGTCTTCACCAGGCTGTCGTAGTAAGCGGGAATAATCTTGATTGAAAATCTCAATCTTTTCAATGATTTCAATTGCATTTTTGAGGCGATCAATAGAGGATTCTGTGAACCTTTGATGAAAGGAGGCTTCTGAATATCCACCACAGTCTGCGACACCGGAAAAGGTAATTCGATTTAAAATAAAAAAATCAACGGCGCGTTGAAAATCCGATAAATTTTCTGTTCTTCTAGCGATGATTTCCTTGTATAACGTCTTGCCATGGGCATGGGTTGATTTAATGTTTCTGATTTCACTGACTAATTCGTCTTTTTGGCTTTTTAGTTGATGCCAAAAGCAATAAAGTTCATAGTAAATTTCACTGGCACTAAAGCTAGCTTCACCCTGATTCTGTACGCAATAAAAGCTAACAGATCCCCCTCCAAAAAACGGCTCTCTAAACTCAGTAAAATCAGCTAGATAATCCTTTAAAAAATTAATTGCTTTTGACTTGCCACCCGGATAACGCAAAGGACTTTTTATCATTGCTTGAGAAAGCTAACAAGTTATTTTTTGATCATACTATAAAGTACTTTAGGCTGATAAAAATACGATATAATGTCTTCTGCACTGACACATGGGGGCGACATTGATGGGCATTAAAGCGCTGGCGGGACGGGATCTATTGACGATCGCCGATTTAAGTATTGAAGAGTTAACCGAGTTATTACAACTGGCTGCTGATCTTAAGAGCGGTAAACGACGTCCCCACTGTCAAAAAATCCTGGGCTTACTTTTCTACAAAGCTTCAACGAGGACAAGGGTCTCTTTTACGGCGGCGATGTACCAATTGGGCGGACAGGTGATTGACCTTAATCCCAGCGTGACCCAAGTGGGACGGGGGGAACCCATTCAAGATACGGCCAGGGTTTTAGATCGCTATATTGATATTTTGGCAGTGCGCACCTTCAACCAGGATGACTTGAAAATTTTTGCCGATCAGGCTCAGATGCCTATTATCAATGCCCTAAGTGACCTGGAGCATCCCTGTCAGATTTTAGCGGATTTACAATGCATTCAAGAATGCTTTGGCCAATTAGCTGGCTTAACGATCACCTATCTTGGCGATGGGAATAATGTCGCTCATTCGTTAATCCTGGGCGGTGTGATGATGGGCATGACCGTCCGAGTCGCTACCCCCAAAAACTACGAACCCTTGCAGGAAATTGTACAACAGGCTCAGGCGATCGCCGCGCCGGGAGGCAAAGTCGAGTTAACCCACGACCCTCGGGCCGCTGCGCAAGGGGCCCATATTCTCTACACCGATGTATGGGCGAGTATGGGCCAAGAGGATTTGGCTGATAGCCGTATTCCTGTTTTTCAGCCCTATCAAATCAATGCGGAATTGCTTAACCTTGCCGATCCGGCGGCGATCGTTTTGCATTGCCTCCCCGCTCACCGGGGCGAAGAAATTACCGATGAGGTCATGGAAGGCCCCCAATCGCGGTTATGGAGTCAAGCTGAAAACCGCATGCATGCCCAAAAGGCCTTAATTGCTGCTTTGCTGGATCTGGTCTAGTGAACAACTTCCTGGGGCTTGAGGATAGGCCAGCGTTTGGCAACCAACGCTAAACTACACACGCTAAAACAGGTTAAGGATAAGCCCAGCAAGATAAAGGTAACCGGTGTGACGATGCCAATGCTAAACCAAGAACTCACGTGTAGTCCCATCAGCACACAGGCTATTATCGTACAGCCATAGGTAACATTACCCCAAAATTGCCTCCGCCGGAAATAGGTCACCCCCAGGTAACTGAGGGTGGATCCCAACATGACTGGCACCAAGGTAGCACAAATACCAATACAGTTCGATCTAGAAAAGTCAGCAAGCAGATCAAGAAAGTTCATTTGCTTTTTCAAGAAAACAATTACAGAGGATTATCCAACAAGTTGGGTTCGACAAAAAATAGGGTGCTGTGGCAAAACTAGGGGTTATGGTCCCTCTAGTATGGCGGCCTCGATGTCTTGGCGACTGAGGGAATATTTAAAACTGCGGACAATTTTACGGTTGGGTTGGTCGGGAAAATAGTAAACGACGATGTCCTCGGTCTCTAGCAAGAGTTGAGCGTCCCAATCAGCCTGTTCTAAGGACCAACAATGGCGATCGCCTTGATTTTGTTTGAACCCCAAGTCAGTAAGCCACTGTTCTAACTGAGGCAGGGGATGATTGTACAAGGGGGTTTCAGGCGCGGGAAAACTCATAGGGGTAAGTTGCGGGTTTACTGGGGGAGGGGTCGTTTTGAGGGCAGGCGGAAGCACCGTTTAGAAGGCATAATACCCGGTTATCATAACGTGATTGGTAATTTCCCTTAAAGGCCACTGGAGTTAGGAGGCCAGTATACCGAGGGAATCTTGCCGTAACCAGGCAATTAACACCGCCAATCCTAAACAAGCAATTAAGGTAAGCATCAAGAGTCCGAGGGCAAAAATTTCTCCCGCAGATAAGGGGCGATCACTCGGGTCTAAATAGGCCGAGTTGCCCGCCAATTGATCTGAGACGGTTCCCGGGGCGATATCTTGCGGCGCTTGGATCACATGCCAACGGGAATAACCGCTTTGCAGGTCATAAATAGCCCGGCGTTCAGGATTGCTGAGGATGGCGTAGGCTTCGTTAAGGCGTTGAAATTTGGCGGTGGCAATGTCTGCTGCCAACAAGGTCGTATCGGGATGGTAACGTTTACTCAGTTCCCGATAGGCACGGCGGATGTCTAAAGGCGTTGCAGAGGGATGTAATTCTAGGATCCCGTAATAGCCATAATGAATCCGAGCCGGAGGGGACTGACGTGGAGGCGTTGACGGGGTACTGTGGGCGTTGAACGACACGGGATGGTTTACAGTGACAAAGACTTTGCCCTATTTTAAACTCAGATTTCTTTTTGTCATCATGATGTCGTTTTGTTCCCTCTGGGCTGATCGTTGCCGGCGTTTTGTCTTATGTGTTGTTGCTTTTGGCATTTTGAGTGTGGCTCTGTGGGGTCCACTTCCCTTATCTAGCCATTGGACGGGAACGGCGATCGCCGCCATCGATGACGACCGCTACGATGGTAATATTTTCGTCGTTTACGCGGGCAATGGCTCGTTAGTCCCCCCCCATTTAAGCTTGCCAGAATCCTTTGAGCGCGAACTGCCGGTGATCTTAGTCTATTACTTGGATGACAGCCAAGACTGTAAGCAATATGCCTTTATTGTTTCGCGGTTACAGGAATTTTATGGTCGCGCAGCGAGCATTATTCCCATCTCTGTTGATGCCATCCCCAAGCAACAGTCCTTCAGCCCTGACCAGCCCGGCTATTATTACAATGGCACTGTGCCCCAGACAGTCATTTTGGATGCCAATCGGAAGAAAGTCTTTGATGCTGCCGGGGTCCAGAAGTTTGAAGTTGTTGATGATGTGTTGCGGGAGATGTTTAACCTATTACCCCGGTCAGAATCCGTTGAACTTAAACAACGGACCTACAATGAATTCAATAGCGAATTGGTGGATTGACAGTTTGGTGGGGATGGTGGCAAGGAATAGTAGCGTGTCATTTTAAGCGTTAATCTATTGTTTTAGTTTTTTATTAAGTAGACGAGGGTTAAAAATTGTAAAATACCCCCGCCTATCGCCCCCCCTTGTCAAGGGGGGGCGATAGGCGGGGATCGAGCACAAAACCAATCTTCTATTTAATTACAATTAGGTAATTACTTTGCTTTAAGATCGGTAAATCATGCTAATGTTTTTGATAATGATGGCTTAGATAAGGTCATTGTATTTATTCATGCTTTTCTTCGGCTATGACGCTGATCTTTGAATATCCTCCTACAGTTTCTTTGCTCTGTCATTTGGCCCAAGGGCAGTCCCTACGGAGTCCCCAAAATCTTTGCAAAGCAGTCAGAATGTGGATACTTCTTCGTTCTATCTACGGCAATGAATCCGATCCAGTGTATTGCTCATTAGGAAGTGGTTTTAGTTATCTAGACTGGCGAAACGCCTTTTTTACAGACGTTAAGCTGTTTCACCAGAAATTCGACAAAAATAGTATTGAACATACTGACCCAAAATGTTTTTGTCATAAAAGCCTGACTGACTGGTTATTTAAAGGCTATTTGGCAGTTGACAAAGAGGAGTGGTATCAGGATTTCAACGTTGCTTGTTATTTAGATGGAGAAGATGCCATAGCATCTTTCCTAGACTCCCTTGAATGGAAGTCTAATACTTCAATTAACCCTGATAAAAATCGTATTTTTGCTTGCGTTGCTAAAACGTTAAAGAATAACTTCGAGGCATTAGCTGAACTGGGTTATCTAGTGTTTGACGGCAAGTTTTTTCATAAAACCAATGCTATTGAAGAGATTCACAAATTTATTGGTAAGACTAAAGACAATGAAATTTTCATGCCAATCCTGCAAGAAGATTTAAGTGAAATCCCTAAACTTTTTCAAGGTAAGGTAGGTGGTTTGCAGCGTTTCTTCATGCACATTGACTATGCCGTCGGCAGAAAAGATTTAGATAATGATTGGCCATATAAATTCAAGGAGATTTGGGAGAATAAGTCTTTCCCAGTCATTAAACTCACGTATAATAGTGTTAGTCTTCATCGTGAAGTCATCCGCATTATTTATCCAGTCTGTATCTATTACTATCAAAGGGCGATTTATCTTTGTGCCTATGGTCAAAGTCCCCATAAAAGACATGTGATTGATTGGTATAACTATAGGGTAGATAGAATTATTGATGTTAAACTCTTGGACTGGTCAGATAGTAGTATTCCTGGAGATTTAACTCACTTATACTCTCAAGAAAAACTGTTTACCCCTGATTACATTGATCAAAAATTAAGAGAAGCATTTGGATTTAACTTCTACAAACCGAAAAAAACAGTCCTACTCTGTTTTGATAAAGAATATTCCGAGAAATATATTGATGAAAGTTTCCGACATGAGACATTTGAAAAAGTTAACAGTTGCCAACAGTTATTAACCTGGAAAAAACGGCAAAATTTATCTTTACAAGAAAGTCAATTAGTTCAAACTGTCATTAATAAGTGGCAATCTATTACTCCGAGTGAGGAAACCCATAGTTATTTCCTGATGGACTATCGAACTGAGGATATTAACGTAGTGATGCGATTACGAGCATGGGGCCCAAGAGTTCAGGTTTTATTTCCTTGGGAGTTGCGTCAACGTATTGCTGAAGATAGTCGCAAGACAACTCGTCTTTATCAGGATCAACAATTCTGAGCGTTTTTTTGATTTTTAATTATTTTGCCTTGTCAAATAAGTCTAAAGGAAAATAACCGTAGGTGCCTGACAATGTTTCATCCTCAGTTTGGCAAGCAAGCAAAACTCCCCGGTAATCACCATCATAACTATCCACATAAAACCGTAATGACTGGGTATTACATTTTAAATAAACAGGGCCTTCTACTGTCACTGCCTGGGTAGCAGTGGCGTCACCATACCCTAAGGCGTTGAGATATTGCGATAAGGCAAGCGTTGCCACTGCTTGATGATCGGCACAAATACCGAGGTTTTCTGCCTCGCTTTGGTCACAGATCCAGGCGATCGCCTGCCGGAGTTCAGTCCGTTCTTTCTCATCCTGGGGAAGACGAGGTTCAAGACGACTGTAATCTTTCAATAACGCTAAGTTGTCCATAAAGTAGTAATTCTCCCAAAAATAACGGCGGCATCTAGAATATCACTATCTGAATTGACACTCCGCTGGCTCAATTATTTAACCAAGTTTTAAGTGAGATTGTCTGTAATATCCTTTCACCTATGGGCCAATAAAATGGCATTATGGTGTTTGAAAGTGGATTTGTGGAGGTCTAGGGACGATGCCCATCGGTGTTGCGGAATTTATGGAAAACCAAGAGAATCGTTGTCCGGTGGTTCTGGTGCTGGATACCTCTGGCTCAATGCAGGGAGCGCCGATTAGGGCGTTGAATGAGGGGATTCAAACCTTTCAGCAGGATGTATTGCGGGATACCCAAGCGATGCTGAGTGTGGAAACTGCCATTGTTTCCTTTGGGCGTGGTGGTGTTCAAACAGTTCAAGATTTTGTCGGTATTGATCAGCTTATTCCGCCCACTCTGGAGGTGGGAGGCTTAACCCCCATGGGCATGGCCATAGAAGTGGCGCTCGATTTAGTGGAAGACTGCAAAGCGATTTATAAAAGTCATGGGATTCAATATTATCGACCCTGGGTGTTTTTGATCACAGACGGTGCCCCCACTGATCACTGGCAAAATGCGTCTCAGAAAGTTAAACAAGCAGAGGCAGAAAATCGCCTGTTGTTTTTCTCGGTGGGGGTAGAGGGGGCAGATATGGCGACGTTAAAGCAAATCTCTAATACTCCCCCGGTATTGCTCAATGGTTTAGATTTTCGGGATCTCTTCCAATGGTTAAGTAGCTCGATGAAGCGGGTGTCGGGGGGCAAAGTTGGGGAGTCCATCGCCCTGCCGCCGATGAATTGGGGTCAAATCACGACCTAGAGGACAGTACAAAATGTGGAGAACGGTTTGTCAGTCGGCGATCGGTAGTTTTCACGTCGAAACGGGTTTGCCTTGTCAGGATTATGGGGCTTATCAACCCCTGGGCAAGGACATCTTGATTGGGGCGGTGGCCGATGGGGCCGGGAGTGCGAAGCATTCTGACCTGGGGGCAAAGGTGGCAGTGGAAACGGCGATTCAATTCATCATCGATCGGGTTGATGAGCAAAATGCTGGCCATCAAGCCTTGGCGGAGAATGGCTCAGAGGAAACGTTATCTGCTATTTTTGAGCGTTTCTTTCCGCTTTTGCTGACCAAAGTTGATAAGGGACTTCATGCTGTCGCTCAAAAGTCTAATGTAGAATTCCCCGACCTTGCCACAACGTTGCTGGTGTTTATTGCCACGTCCCAATGGTTAGCGGCAATGCAAATCGGGGATGGTTTTATTCTGGTTAAGCCGGTGGGGGGAGCCTATCAGTTATTGTTTCGGCCGGACAAGGGAGAATACATCAACGAAACAACGTTTGTGACCTCTGCCAATGCCCTAGCGGATATGCAAATCCGGGTATTAGCGGAACCGCTGGAATTTGTGTGTGCCGCCACCGATGGCGTGGAAAAAGTCGCCATCAATTACGCTACGTGGCAACCGTTTCCGCCTTTTTTTCAGCCGTTGGAGCAATATTTACAGCAATCGGACAATCCTTTGGACGAAGATTTAAAGGAATTTTTAGAGCGGAAAGAACTCAATGACCGTACAACAGACGATAAAACGTTACTGTTGGCGGTATGGACACAAGATTAGTTGTTTTGCGTGAGAAAGTCCCATGTCACCTTCCCAACGCTACCACTGCCAACGGCATAATCACCTAATTACCCTCACGGAAGAGTTGGCCCACAGTGGGGAGGCCAAGGTGTGGCGGACAGACTTTAAGGGCTATTTGGCAAAAATTTACCATGACCCTCACAATGAGCGGATTCAGAAGTTGCAGGTAATGGTCAGGCAGATTCCCACCGATCCCAATGCCCATCGG
>JBEAQB010000286.1:0-7480 GCA_041164125.1 Cyanobacteriota bacterium | reverse complement strand
TGTCCCGGAGTGCCCTTGGTAGGCGATCAGCAGTTTGGGAAAAGGGGACCATACGTGATTGGGTCATCCCTGCTTGCAGTTGGGTGGTGACTTGTCGTAGGCTGCGGGCCACTTGGTCGGTTTCATCAACCAGGTATTGAATGTCTGACGCTGATTCCCGGATCCGTACAATCCCCTCAATCATCGCTTGGGAGAGTAGGTGAAAACCCGTAAACCGATCCATTTCTAGGGCGTCTAAGGACAGGTCTTGGCTGGGAAGGGAGTCTGTGGTCAGAGAGTGCTCAACGGAGTCATTTTTTTCCAAGAGCGGCTGGTAACTTTTGCGCCGACTGGCTTGCAAGGCTGCTGCTAGTAAGGTTCGCTCATATAAATCCTGCATCTGGCTGCCCAGATCATTTAAATTGTGCACTTGGTTGAGGAGATTATCTAAAAATTGTCGGAGTCGTTCTTGATCTTGTTCTAAGCGATTGCGTTTAACAACCAGCTCCCCAACTAAGTTACTGAGGTTATCCAACTGCTTGATCGGCACCCGCATACTCTGTTCAAACTGTCGGGACTTAACAACGCCATTCCCGGACGCTTGTGGCTGCGCATCGTTGGTGTATTCCGGGGAATGTTCCCTAGAGAATTTCTCGGCTGATTCTGGGCGTACTAGCGATGGGTGAGGGGGGAGGTCCAGCAGCTCGTCAAGCACTGACAGGGAGGTATCGGGAGCGGCCGGAGGAGAATCGATCAAGGCTGCTAACGTCTCCATCGTCCTGAAGAAGAGAAGAGGGGCTTGTTCAGGAGCAGGGGCCGTTGGGGAACGGGCTGATTCAACTGATTGATCGACGACAGTGTCTAAGAAAGCCATTAATGTGTTGATCCCATTTTGATCATCAGCATCGAAGGCCGGTAATTCTGCTGGGTCTGCCTCCATTTCTTTAAACCAATGGTCAAATACCTGAGAGAGGTTGGGATCGCTGGTCATTGTTTATCCGCTGAGTCATTACTCTTCCACCCGGTAGCCAAATTCTAGCAACTGAGCACGGGACTGCCGCCATTTTGGCTCAACCTTGACAAAGAGTTTTAAATACACGTCACCGGCAATTAATTTTTGGATTTGTTGTCGCGCTTCACTGCCGATCGCCTGTAACATGGTGCCCTTTTGCCCAATGATGATGCCCTTCTGGGAAGTCCGCTCCACGGTAATGGCAGCAAAGACATTCGTCCGTTGGGGAGTTTCTTCAATTTTCTCAATGGCGATCGCCACCGAATGGGGTACCTCCTGGCGAGTGAGACGTAAAATCTGTTCACGAATCAATTCTGCCATAATGAATCGTTCCGGCTGATCGGTGACGAGATCCGGAGGGTAATAATAGGGACCAGGGGGCAGTTTTTCCGTCAGGGCCTGCTGTAACATCGGCAACCCCTTGCCCGTCAAAGCCGAAAATTTCCAGGTCGGCCAACCATAGTTTTCAGTTAACACGTCATAGCTTTGATCCAGCCCATCGGCTTGTTTGGGATCCTGCTGATCTTGCTTATTAAGACCCACTAAAACCGGCGCAGTATGTTGACTCAGTAAATCAACAATAAATTGATCGCCCCGACCTAACGGGACACAACTGTCTACCAACAGCACCACGACATCAACACTATGGATGGCCCGTTTGGCATTTTGCACCAGAATCCGCCCTAATTCGTGATGGGGTTTATGAATACCGGGTGTGTCGACCAAAATCATCTGACACGCGGGAGTTGTAACAATTCCCTGTAACCGATTACGGGTGGTCTGGGCAACGGGGGAGGTAATGGCAATTTTTTGCCCCACTAGGGCATTTAGCAAGGTGGATTTGCCCACATTAGGACGACCAATAATGGCCACAAAACCAGAACGAAAATTAGGAGGCGCCTGGGGAACGGCTAAAATTTGGTCAAGGTTAAGTGGGCTCATCTTAAAAATACTGGCAGTTATAGTTCGTGTTAATGGGTAGCATCCCTAAAATCCCTAGCGTTGAGTGCCTGTTAACCCTGGCGTTTAAGCAGGGAGTCAACACTTCGATCACAAAAAGATTAAGATAAAAAGGGTCAAGTAAAGTTTTGTAACAAAAAGGTGGCATTTTCCTTGAATCCTCCCCCGTCTCTGTCTCCTTCCCGGTTATGGTACTCGTTGGACTTATTGTGGCAAGGGAATGAGCAGGATATTAAACAAGGGCTTTCCCATCAACTCCTGCCCCCGACATGGCAGATCTTAATCTTAGGAGATGGTTCGCCCACTCGCCACCTGCAATTATTAACAGGCGAAAAAACCGAAGTGGATGTCATCGACATGTCCTTGGTTGGCAATGAACAGGATGGCGCCCCGCCCCAGCGCCAAACTGTGCCGGCTCCCCATTTACGTCGGCAGGTCTGGTTGAGAACCCAGTCTGGTCAACGTTTGGCCTATGCCGTATCGTGGTGGGATGCGAGCCATGTCGATGAGTATTTAGAAAACCGCAATTTACCCATTTGGGAGAGCTTATCCCGTTTGCACACGGAATTATATCGAGATATTCAGGGAATTTATTGCGGTCATTGTCCTGCCTTGGCAACGGCCTTTCAAGAAACGGGGCCATTCTGGGGCAGACATTACTTGTTTTGGCATGACCGCAAACCATTAACTCTAATTTATGAAGTTTTTTCCCCCTACTTAGCGCGTTATTTAGGGCCATTAAGACCCCCTAAATTTTGAACCTTGCCTGCTGTTAAGCAAGATTATTTGTTTAACACCCGTAGCATCCAAGCGGTTTTTTCATGAAACCGCATCCGATCCGAGGCTAACGACGTGGTGGATTCATCCTCGGCTGGTTGGGAAACTTTCAAGACATTGCGACAGGACTGAATAATTTTTTCGTGGCCATCGGTTAAGATGTCCACCATCTCTGCGCTGCTAGGAATACCGTCGATCTCTTGGATGGTACTGAGTTGGGCAAATTCTTTATAGGTACCAGGGGCAAACACATCTAGACTACGAATGCGCTCGGCGATGTCGTCTACGGCGATCGCCAAAGCATTGTAATGTTCCTCAAACATCAAATGCAACTCGCGGAACTGGGGGCCGGTAACGTTCCAATGGAAATTGTGGGTTTGGAGGTAAAGGGTATAGGTATCTGCCAGTAGCTGCTTGAGCGCTGCGGCAATTTTAATGCGATCTGATTCTGGGATACCGATATTGACGGGGGTCATAACAAAATCTCCTGAAAATCACAGTTTATCAAAAACATGGCGACGGTCGGAAAAAGACGGATGGTTACTGGGGTTAACGTTAGGGTAATTGAACAAGAGCAAGACAATTATTACCACCTATCAGGAATCATCAAGGATACTGTCATGACTGCGAGTAACTTACCGGCAGCGGTGCAAAAGCATCTGCCCATTATCGGTGATCTAAGCGGTAAAAATCCTGTCGCTTATCAGGCAACCCGATTAATGGCAAGTCTTTTGAATGAGACACAAATGGTGCTCGCTGAAGCGTACATTAATGGTTTAGAAATACCAGATTCCGTTTTTCGCTCCCTATTGCATCGTTCAATGCCAATTTTATTTCAATATTGTCCAGGGTTATTGGCACCCTATGACTGGGTTTTACACGAATCTGATTCCTTGGCAAAATCGTCACAAAGATTAATGAAAATTCAGTATGATTTACCCGAAACTTTGTTCAGTCAAATGTTGGGCGATTGGCCGGTAATTTATCCCAAATACAGCATGGGACTCTGGGAAAATGGGGCGAAGGACTTAGAGGAATCCCAACGGCAAATGATTGATCAAGTGATTGAACGCTTGGAAATCAGCGATGGTGATCACTTATTAGATTTTGGGTGTGGCTGGGGATGCGTCCCCAACTATATTCTGTCTAAGTTCCCGAACGTGCGCTTTACTGGCTTAAATTTGAGTCATCAGCAATGTGAGTATATACGACGAAAAATGCAAAATCCCAGCAGCTATTTACATTCAGAACGTTTCACTTTAATTGAAGGGGATTTAAATGAAGTGGAATTTGCAGAAAGATTTGATAAAATTCTTTCTGTTGGTGTTTTTTCCCATATTGGTAATTTAGCTAGTACCTTGCAAAAATTGGCTTCCTTGCTTAAGCCTGATGGCAAAGTTTTTGTTCATCTGATTACAGCCCGTATCCCCAATAATATGTCCTCTGGGTTTACCCATAAATATATTTTTCCCCACGGTCGTTACTGGAATTATGATGCCATACCCAGTCGTCATCGTGATTTAAAAACAGTTAAATCCTGGTATTTAAATGGCATGAATTACCACCAAACGTTAACGAGTTGGTTACAGCAATTTGATCGGTCTCAAGCCGTGCTCAAAGATCTAGATTATGGCATTGAATATGGAAAGTTTCGTCGAATTTGGCGCTTTTATCTACTGATGTTAGGAACAATTTTTGCCACGGGTGATGGGGAATATAACGGTAATGGACAATATTTATTAACCCCTGCCTAGGCAATGATCGTCTTTTAAGCCATGGTGAATCAAGGGCAGAAAAGACGACCCTATAAACTTAAATTATTACAAGACTCCTATATTGGCTAACCCTAAAATTACCCCAGCTCCCAGGATATGGCCCAAGCTGGCGGTTCCCAGCACGGCCCCTAGTCCAAAACCACCAAAAAAGTTAGGGGAGGGCATGGGCGTGCCGACATTAGGATATTTGATGGTGAATTTACCAATGGCGATCGCCAATACGTTACAGGCGATCATCACGCCAGCCACTGTTGGACTCCATTCGAGGGTAGCAGGGGCAGGGGCAGCAACAGCTAGCAAAAGATCATTCATATAAAATTCCTCAAACAGTGAATCATCGAGTGGGTAAAAAATCAGCCTTTACCCAGTCAAGGCCTTATCTTACGGGTCAACTTTGATCGCCAGGAAAACTCCGTTGCAATACTTAACGAAAAGGAGAATCACGTCAGGTGGTTTTGACAAAATTGATAAATTTGTTTAATGTCATGGGTCGTCTGCCCCATGACAGGTTGAGGGCGGGCAATACGAACTAACAAAATCCCCAGTTCTTGGGCCAAGGCTTGTTTGCGAGCCTCACCGCCAGCACTCCCCGAGGCCTTGGTAATGACCACCTCAATGCGCCAATGTTGCCAGAGGGCCCGTTCCAACGCGTCACTGATTGGGGGACGGAGGGCAATCAGCCGGTCGGGACTAAAGCCGGCACCGATCGCCGTTTGCAGAGATTCGGGATGGGGTAAGATGCGCGCGAATAACACTGCTTGGGTGTGTAATGCTTGAAAGTGGGGCAACCAGTGGGCCCCCAGGGTCAATAGGACGCGTTTTTGGTGGAGATACTCTCCCTGTTGTAAGGTGGCTAAATCCGGCACGTCCACAGTCTGATCAGTTGCGGCTAACAACGGACGTTCAAAGCGGAGGTAGGGTAACCTTTGTTGCTGAGCCGTTTCTGCCGCCAGTTGGCTAATTTGCACCGCAAAGGGATGAGACGCATCGACAATGGCCTGAATATTTTCAGTCTGCAAAAATCGCCAGATATGCTGCGCCGTTAAGGGCCCCACCCGCACCGTTAAGCGAGGATGAACCGGGTATAAATGGCGGGCGATCGGTGTTGTCACCGTTACCACGAGGGAAAAACCTTGAGCGAGTAATTTCTCCGTTAATTGACGGCTTTCGCTTGTCCCGCCGATCAACCAAAGTCGCGGCGTTGCCATCATGTTTGAGCCTTCTTTCGACATCCTGGGCAAGGTAATTTATCCCGCATTATCTTGGGTCTTATATTTTGACTAACTTTTGATCAAGGTTGAGTGTCTTGCCCCAATGATTGGCATGATCCGCCACGCTGCTGTCAACGATTAACGATGATCTCACCACAAAAGGCTACGAGGTTTACAGTTTGATCGCCACACCTTTGCTAGGGTTGCTTCACTGACGGCAGCTTCTACCTACGCTTTCCCTACGCCGACACGACGGCGATCGCCTGACGGTGGTAGGCTTGTTAATACTGCGATAAATTATTGTCAGCATTATCATTTGATTGAGTAGGGAGTAAATCTAACATGTACAGTCCCGGTTACGTTGCGACTTCATCCCGCCAGAGTGACGCCGGTAATCGTTTATTCGTTTATGAAGTGGTTGGACTAAGTCAAAGCACAACGACTGACGGCTTTGATTATCCTATCCGCCGGAGTGGCAGCACATTTATCACTGTGCCCCTCAAACGAATGAACCAAGAGATGCGTCGCATCACCCGGATGGGGGGACAGATTATTGGTATTAAACCCCTGGGGGGAGAGTCGCCACTACCTCACACCGAGGGCATTCCCCAACCCAGTCAACCGGATGCGGTAGGTGGTTCAGAAGCGTCAGTCAGCGTAGCCCCTGAGTCTAAAAAATCCATGACATCATCCCCCAAAGTGACCAAAAAATCCGACGATGTTCCCGTCAACATTTACCGACCCAAAACCCCCTATGTCGGTAAAGTCCTTGAAAACTACCCCTTGGTGCGTGAAGGAGGCAATGGGATCGTACAACATCTGACCTTTGACCTCTCCCAAGGCGATCTACACTATGTGGAAGGGCAAAGTATTGGTATTATTCCTCCCGGCACGGATGACAAAGGCAAGCCCCACAAGCTCAGATTATATTCCATTGCATCAACCCGTCATGGGGATTTTGGTGATGACAAAACCGTCTCCCTCTGTGTCCGCCAATTAGAGTATGACCACCCAGAAACGGGGGAAAAGGTCTATGGTGTCTGCTCCACCTATCTTTGCAACATTAAGGAAGGAGACGATATCAGCATCACAGGCCCGGTAGGCAAGGAAATGCTCCTACCCAGTGATGAAGACGCCAATGTGATCATGTTGGCAACGGGCACGGGAATTGCCCCCTTCCGAGCATTCCTCTGGCGCATGTTTAAAGAGCGGGAGCAAAATCCTGAGTATCAGTTCAAAGGCTTGGCTTGGCTCATTTTTGGCATTCCCAAATCAGAAAATATTCTTTACAAAGAAGACCTAGAGCAATTAGCCGCAGAATTTCCGGATAACTTCCGTTTAACCTATGCCATTAGCCGCGAGCAGCAAAACGCTGAGGGGGGTCGGATGTATATTCAACACCGAGTGGCTGAAAACGCGGAAGAACTTTGGAATCTCATGCAAAGTTCAAAAACCCATACCTATATGTGTGGATTAAAAGGGATGGAACCCGGCATTGAAGATGCCCTGACCAATCTCGCCGAGCAAAATGGGATGCAGTGGACAGACTTCCAGCGTCAAATGAAAAAAGAGCACCGTTGGCATGTTGAAACCTACTAGGTGAGAGGTGCATTGATTGCGCTTAATCCCCCTGCAAAAGGGGGATTTTTTTGTCAGAAGAATGGATCAAGCCCACACTAGCGTTGATCGGTAGCTGCACAGTGAATTGGCTGCCTCGTTCGGGGGAACTATTGACACTGATTTTACCGTGGTGGTGCTGAACAATG
>JBEAQB010000285.1:0-3122 GCA_041164125.1 Cyanobacteriota bacterium | reverse complement strand
CCGAGAAAGGTAATTTCCACAAGAAAATAATCAATGAAGTGAGGAAAGCTGCTCATCTCATTCTAAAGCTCTGGTCGATTTGTTTTGCATTTCAACGACAAGTTACAGTTAGACAAACGAGATGCGAGTTTGCTATGGCCATTAAACGCGCTAGACAGGATAATGCGCCCCAACCGCCCAAATCTGACTTGCTTTCTCCCCAGGAAACAATTCAGGAAACGGCGGCGCTAACAGGTGAAGGTCTTAAACAAGAAGACTCCCTCCGTCCCCAACGCCTCGGGGACTACATCGGTCAACAGGATTTGAAAGATGTGCTCACCATTGCTATTCGTGCGGCCCAGGAACGTCAGGAGGCGATCGATCACTTATTACTCTACGGCCCGCCTGGGTTAGGAAAAACAACCTTATCACTAATTTTGGCCCAGGAAATGGGGGTCAATTGTAAAATCACAGCCGCGCCGGCCCTGGAACGGCCCCGAGACATCACGGGATTATTACTGGCGTTGCAACCGGGGGATATTCTGTTCATTGACGAAATTCATCGGCTTAATCGCTTAACGGAGGAGCTCCTCTACCCGGCGATGGAGGACTTTCGGCTTGATATCACCATGGGCAAAGGACAGAGTGCCAAAATTCGTAGTTTAACCCTTGCCCGCTTCACGCTGATTGGGGCAACCACCAAGGTGGGATCCTTAACGTCACCGTTACGGGACCGCTTTGGCCTCATTCAACGCTTACGATTTTATGAGTTGGATGAGTTGCGGCAGATTCTTTTACGCACGGCGGGAATCTTGAAAGTCTCTATCTCCGCTCCGGGGGCAGAGGCGATCGCCCTGAGATCCCGGGGAACCCCACGTATTGCTAACCGGTTATTAAAACGGGTGCGGGATTATGCCCAGGTAAAACAACAGCCGGAAATTACGCCGGAAATTGCGTCCGAAGCCCTTGATGTCTACCAAGTGGATAAACGGGGGCTAGATTGGACAGATCGTTTGGTGTTATCTACTTTGATCCAACAGTTCCAGGGGGGACCCACCGGACTAGAGGCGATCGCCGCCGCAACCGGGGAAGATGCCAAAACCATTGAAGAAGTCTATGAACCTTACCTGTTACAAATTGGCTACTTAAACCGTACGGCGAGGGGACGCGTTGCCACCGCCGCCGCTTACGCGCATTTGGGATTAGCACCATAGGGATGCTGTCCTAATGTCTTGTCCCGGTATCTCACCGACAACTAACAACGACGCTATTGTATGGTGAATGTTACTTTTGGTGAGGAAAACGTCAACTGGTGAACGACCCTCTCCCGTCAGTTCTGGATTTTGCCGTCTAATTTTGCCGTTTGTAGCGTCCTAACCTCAGAGACCCATGACCACCATTCCCACTAACACGCTGAAGCTTGAGACCTTAACTCTATTAGAGGCCTATGCGCAATCTCAGGACATCGCTATCCGTAATCAAATTCTGGAAATGAATTTGGGCTTGGTACGTCAAGAAGCCCATCAATGGGCGACCCAATGTCACGAAAGTGTTGATGACTTGTTACAGGTCGGATGTTTAGGGCTGATTAGGGCGATTGAACGATTTGATGTCAGTCGCGGGAATGCGTTTAGTTCCTTTGCCATTCCTTACATTAGAGGAGAAATTCAACATTTTTTACGGGATAAGGGGCACTGTGTTCGGATTCCCCGTAAATACCTCGAGTTACATCGTCAGGCGATCGCCCATCAGAGGCAATTTCAGTTGCAGCATGGTCACCCCCCGAGCGATTGGCAGATCGCCGACTTTTTACAGGTTCCCTTAGCCGATTGGCAAGCCGTCAAACTAGCCGTACAAAATCGGGAGCCCTTGAGCCTAGACGTCAAAGTTAACAGTGGTGATGACGCCCAGGCCAAGTTAAGCGATTGTCTGGCTGACCATCGCTACCGCAGTTTCCAACTCTGCCAAGAAGACCAAATCCGCTTACAACAAGCACTAGCTCAGTTAGAAGAGCGAACCCGCCACATTGTGGAGTTCGTCTTTTTGTATGATCTGACCCGTCGCGAAACGGCAGAAAAGTTAGGTGTCAGCTTGATTACCGTGTCACGGCAACTTAAAAAAGGCCTCCAGGTTTTGAAAAAAATTCTAAATACAGAAATTTTTTGATAGCGTCGTCAACCCCAAGAGTGATAGGCTTAATCCATATTTTGGGGGTCTGTAGCCAATCAAGCGTTTATGTCTAACATCGAAAATACCGGCGAAAATCAAGGAAAAGCCCGTCAGTTATTGGGCATGAAAGGAGCCGCGTCTGGGGAAACATCGATCTGGAAAATCCGGCTGCAATTAATGAAACCCATTACCTGGATCCCCTTGATTTGGGGCGTGGTTTGCGGTGCGGCGTCATCTGGCGGTTATAGCTGGTCTGGGGAAGATTGCCTAAAAGCATTAACCTGTATGCTGCTGTCTGGGCCGTTGATGACAGGTTATACCCAAACGTTAAATGATTTTTATGACCGTGACATTGACGCCATTAATGAACCCTATCGACCGATTCCCTCCGGTACCATTTCTATCCGCCAAGTAGTGAGTCAAATTTTACTGTTGTTATTGGCAGGAATTGGGGTTGCCTATGGTTTGGATCTGTGGGCCGGCCACGAATTCCCCATCATGACAGTGTTAACCCTAGGAGGGGCATTGGTCGCGTATATCTATTCCGCGCCGCCGTTGAAACTCAAACAAAATGGTTGGTTAGGGAATTATGCGCTTGGGGCCAGTTATATTGCCTTGCCATGGTGGGCGGGACACGCCTTATTTGGCAGCTTGAATGGCACGATTATGATTTTGACCCTGATTTATAGCCTAGCGGGGCTGGGCATTGCGGTGGTCAATGATTTCAAAAGTGTAGACGGCGATCGCCAACTGGGACTTAACTCTTTGCCAGTCATGTTTGGTGTAGGAACAGCGGCTTGGATCTGTGTGATTATGATTGACCTGTTTCAAGCCGGCATCGCAGGATACTTGGTGTATGTTCACCAACAGTTATACGCAACCATTGTCTTACTATTGCTCATTCCCCAAATAACCTTTCAGGATATGTACTTCCTGAGAAATCCCCTAGAAAACGACGTTAAATATCAAGCCAG
>JBEAQB010000284.1:0-2561 GCA_041164125.1 Cyanobacteriota bacterium | reverse complement strand
ATGACGGGTGTAGGCAGATTGTTCCTGCTGAGTTTGCAAAAATTGCTGTTGGTATTGACTAATCTCGGTTTGAATTTGCCCCACCTGTTGCTGATGGGCCGCAATTTGGCGATCGCCGTTGGTGATCTGTTGCTGGAGTTGATCTCGCTGAGCTTTGTGGGTGGCCAACTGGGCAGCGACCGCTAATTGTTCTTCTTCTCCGAGGGCTTTCACCTGGGCGTTTAACTGCTCAAATTGGGACTGCTGGGTCTGGATTGCCTGCTGACGGCTGGTCAATGCCTGTTGCAGGTCACGGACTTGTGATTCCCCCTGTTGCAGTTGGCTCAGTAACTGGTGACGGTGTTGACTGACGGCTTTGAACTGTAAAACCTTTTCCCAACTCTGTTTTTCTTGAATTTGCTGCCGCAAGGCTTGATATTTTTCAGCCTTCTGACGATCCGCCGCTAAGCGCTCCAGGCTACGGAGTAGTTCCGTTTCAATAATCTGACAGCGTTCTTCGCGCTCTCGGACTTCCTCAAGGGTTTCGCGGGTTTTCACAATTTTACGGTCAAATTCCGCGACCCCCGCCAACTCATCGATGATTTCCCGTCGTTCCTTGGCATTCATCGTGATGATGCGGGTCACGTCCCCCTGTAAAACGATGTTGTAACCTTCAGGATAAATCCGCAACTCATTCAATTGTTCATGCAACTCCGCCACGGTGGCCGTTTCGCCATTGATGTAATAGTTAGAGGAATAGTTGCCGCCTTTGGTCACTTTTAAGCGGCGGGTCACCGTCCATTCCCGTTGTTTCTGCAAACTGGTTTGTAACGTTTTTAACGTATCGGCAACCAGTTCCCCCTCGGCCCCATCCTGTTGGGGAGGAAACGAAGCCTCACTGTCTAGCACCGGTGCATCACTCAGCTCAAACGTGACCGACACCGACGCTTCTAAGCTGCTGCGATTGCCCTTGTAGGTATTATTCACCAAATCCGGTAACCGTTCCGCCCGCATGCCTTTCGAGGTAGCTAAGCCCAGGCAAAACAATAACGCGTCTAGAATATTGGATTTTCCCGACCCGTTGGGCCCCGATACCACGGTAAAGCCTGGCAAAAAAGGAATTGCCGTCGTTCCCCCGAAAGATTTAAAGTGGGATAGTTCAATCCGCTTGATATAGACCATTGACGCTTGTTAACGAATAAAACCCGCTACCTTAGTGACATTCTACGGCGCTGATTCTGAGTCTAATGGTTAGAAAATATCAAGAATGAACACCGCTAACATTTATTTTGGCAGAGATTTACCGATTTCTCGATCATAAATGGCGTTTTTGATGCCAGTGCCAGGCATGGTCGATGATGGTTGCCAACTCTGGGTACTGGGGAATCCAGCCCAACATACTGCGGGCTTTTGCACTACTCCCGACCAACATAGGGGCATCTCCCGGCCGGCGGGGACAGTCTTGGTAGGGAATCGCTAATCCTGTCACCTGTTTTGCGGTTTCAATCACCTCCCGCACGGAAAAGCCGTTACCATTCCCGAGGTTGAACACATCACTTTCCCCGCCGTTCAACAGATATTTCAATCCCAGTACATGGGCGAGGGCTAAATCACAGACGTGGATATAGTCGCGCAGAGCGGTACCGTCGGGGGTTTCATAGTCTGTCCCAAAAATTGATAGTTGCGGACGCTTGTTCAGGGCGGTTAATAATGCCAAGGGAATTAAATGGGTTTCTGGGTTGTGGTCTTCCCCAAGCCGCCCTTGGGGATCTGCCCCGGCTGCATTGAAGTAACGAAACGTCACTGACTTCAGCCCGTGAGCCAGATCGCAATCCGCCAAAATCTGTTCAACCATCCGCTTACTACTAGCGTAGGGACTGAGGGGATTAAGGGGATGCTGTTCAGTCATCGGTATGGCCTGGGGCATGCCATAGACAGCACAGGTGGAAGAAAAGACCAATTGCTTGATGCCGGCCGTGAGCATGGCGTCAATCAACGTTAAGGTACCTGCCACATTATTCTGGTAGTACATTGCCGGTTTTTGGACAGATTCCCCCACCGCGATTAAGGCCGCAAAGTGCATCACCGCATCAATTGAATGTGCTTGAAAGACCTGAGCCAATCTCTGGCGATCGCCTGTGTCCCCCACAATCACCTCGACCCCTAACCCTTCTATCAACTCGGGATGACCGTAGGCAAGATTGTCGTACACTAAAACGTCAAAGCCCGCCTGTTGCAGGGCCAGAACGGCATGGGAGCCAATATACCCTGCTCCTCCTGTCACCAAAATGGTGTGTTGTTTAGCCATTAACGCCTCCCGCTCATTGACGTTCCTTTGATATTTACCCTACCAGCAAAGCGCGGCGGTTATCTCCATCGCCCCTAGCCCCCCTTCGCCCGTTCCCTGAGCGGAGTCGAAGGAGATGCCTGAGCGATGCCGAAGGAGGAGCCTGAGCGGAGTCGAAGGAGGGAGAAGGGGTTGGGGGATGAGGGGACTGAGCAGTTAGGATACCCCCCCTTTTCCCTTGCAGGGAGGAGAGGAGATTGATCGCCCGAATCAAGTTAAATTAAAACCTCAAAGG
>JBEAQB010000283.1:0-8252 GCA_041164125.1 Cyanobacteriota bacterium | reverse complement strand
GGCCATCAACTTGTACCCTATCTTCATCAAGCGGGTCACCACTTAACCTTATTGGTGCGCGATCGCCTCAAAGCAGATCGCCTCTTTCCCCCCTCAGCCTTCCCCAATCTGACGGCGATCGCCTATGACGCTACCACAAGCGGTGATTGGCAGGAGCAGCTAGAGGGCCAAGATGCGGTTATTAATTTAGCCGGCGCCCCCATCTCCGAACGCTGGACTCCCCAATATAAAAAGGCGATTCTAACCAGTCGTCAGGTCGGCACCGAAAAACTGGTGGAGGCGATCGCCAAGGCTCAAGATAAACCCCGGGTGATGATTTCTGGATCGGCGATCGGTTACTACGGTACCAGCGAAACCGAAACGTTTACCGAAACCAGTCCGGCCGGGGATGATTTTCTCGCCGAAGTCTGTCAAGCCTGGGAAGCAGCGGCACAACCCGTGCAAGCATTAGGGGTCAGACTCGTGATTTTCCGCATTGGGATTGTTTTAGGCGCCGATGGGGGCGCATTAGGGAAAATGTTACCGCCCTTCAAATTGTTTGCCGGCGGTCCCTTGGGCAGTGGAGACCAATGGTTTTCTTGGATTGACCGGGATGATTTAGTACGGTTAATTGACCTGGCGCTGACGGAATCCACGGTGCAAGGAACCTTTAATGCGACGGCCCCCCAACCGGTGCGGATGCAAGATTTCTGTCAAACCCTTGGGCAAGTTCTTGGCCGTCCTTCTTGGCTACCGGTGCCTGATATCGCGCTAGAACTCTTATTAGGGGAAGCGGCTAAATTGGTACTGGAAGGTCAACAGGTCTTGCCCCAAGCCCTTGCTACCACCAACTTTGAATTCCAATACCCCACCCTAGCTACCAGTCTTAAACATAATGTATCGTGAATATGACGCAGGAAGACCCCACATCACCCCGGTAGATCAGCTTAGATGCCGTTCTGAAGATCCGGGGGAAGGATGTTAACTTTTTGCTGGCGTTCCTTCAATCCGCACTAAAATCTTTAGGGAAAGGTGCTGGGTAAACATCAATGAATTGGGGTTGATTCTGCCGCAAAATTTCTAGGGTGAGGGGCTGACCAATGCGGCTGATTTCAACTTCCTCTTGCACCTCAGTGGCGGTGGCCACCTCGACACCGTCCACAGCCAGAATAATGTCCCCAGCTTGCAAACCGGCCTGGGCCGCCGGTGAACCTTCACGGACTTGAACGATTAAGATTCCTTGGTCTCCAGTGACTTCCCCTGAAAAATCCGGACTCTCCTGGAGTTGCTGTTTGATCTCTGGGGTGAGGGTAACCATGTGAATCCCGAGATAGGGATGGTCAATATTCCCTGTCGCAAACAGCGTTTGGGCAACGTGTTGAGCGGTTTGAATCGGGATGGCAAACCCTAACCCTTGGGCGTCGGCCCGGATGGCAGTATTAACGCCGATCACTTCCCCTTTGGCATTCAGTAACGGGCCACCAGAATTGCCGGGGTTAATGGCAGCATCGGTTTGGATAAAACGAACCCGTTTATCGGGCACCCCGACTTCGGAACTGGAACGCCCGAGCGCGCTAATAATGCCGACAGTAACGGTATTATCCAACCCCAGTGGGTTGCCGATGGCGATCGCCCATTCCCCCGTTTGAAGACGATCAGAATGACCAATTTCCACCACCGGTAGATTTTCCGCGTCAATTTTCACAGCGGCAATATCAGTCATGGGATCAACGCCCATCACCTCCCCGACTAACACCGATCCATCTTTGAGGGTCACTTTGACAGTTTTTGCCCCTTCTACAACATGGGCATTGGTCAGCACTTCGCCGTTAGACGTGAGGATAAAGCCCGACCCCGTGCCCTGTTCCGTCGGGTCAGGGGCTGGTTGGGGAACTTCCCCGCCAAAAAAGCGACGGAAGAAGGGTTGGTTGTAAAGGGAAGACTGGGGCGTTGTAACCGGGCGTTCAGCATCAATCCTGACCACAGCGGGGCCGACTTTCTGCACAGCTCTGGCAATAAAATTTAATCCCCCATCGTCATTGACAGTGCTGAGGGGAGGAATAACAGGACGATAGTTGGTGGCGGTGGGCGGTGGATCCGCGCCGGGGGGGACAGACACAGAGGGAGGGGAGTTGCTGGAAACCGTCAAGTAGTGCCCCCCGATCACCCCTAGCGTTCCCCCCAGAAACAATAATAGGGCTGCCAGGCTAAACTGTTTTGCGCTAGAGTATCTTGCCATGAACCACCGCTACGAAGACATACTTTTTACTGTAGCAAGATCTTTGAGCATGTATCTAATGCATTTACCCTAATGTATTCATCTGCATGGCATTTCCCTCGTCCACAGCGACGGCCATTCCCGTGACCCGCACATGGCCGCTTGTGGACTATTGCTAGGACTTGATTAACTGTAAAGCGTTCAAGAAGGCGCGGGCCGCCCTCTCCCTCGGTTCCTGAACAGGTTGTACGACACCCACCGCATAAATCTGATTACCGGCCAAATAAGTCCGCATCGTAATGATGTCGGTTTTGCTTTGGAAAGTTAGCTCCACCCCTGGATTGTCGCCTAATTGAATTTGGCGATCGCCAGTCAACGTAAACGTGTCTGTGGGGGCAATTCGCTCTCGCATCGCCGCCAAGATTGCCTCGGGATTTTGTACCTGTGCAGGCGTTAACGCTGCCGCATAAGCTGCGATGTATCGATAGGGACCGTCGTTAGCAACAAGGGTGCGGAAAGAAATTTCCCCATAGGCTGTACTCAACACAACGACATTGTTGGTTAAGGCACCGGGAGGCATCCAAAACGAAACATTACCTTCCTTAAAGATAATGAATTGCCAATTGCTAGAATCCTCACGCATTTTGGGCACGTCGCTAGGCGGCCGCCGAAACATCAACATATCCTCGTCCCGCAGACGACCGGTTTCAAAAAAACTTTGTTGATTCAGACCGGGAGACACGGGAATCTGCCCCACGAGGAGGGGGGCTGTCGAGGAGGGGATTGCATCGGATTGGACTGGGTGAGCAACGACAGCACCAATGGGGGAAGAAAGCGTCTGGCACAGCACACCGACACCAATAAGAAAACGTTTCATAACACTAAAAGAATTAAGGTTTTTATCCGTGTTGACCCGCTTTTGTTGAACTCAGCCCTATTACGGAGCGTCTAATTGTGGTCGCTCCCTCCCGATTGGGTGTCCTTGGCGCAGACTTAACGCATTGAGGACAACAATGATTGAACTACTAGCCATCATGGCCGCGGCGATCGCCGGGGTTAAGGAGAGGGAAAAGCGGGGTAAAAAGACGCCGGCCGCAAGGGGGAGAGTCACACAATTATAGCTCAGCGCCCAAAACAGGTTTTGATAAATCTTGCGAACAGTGCAGCGACTCAGGGTCAACGCTGTTAGGAGATCAGTCAGATGGGAACGCATCAAGACCACATCTGCCGTTTCCATGGCCACCTCCGTCGCCCCGGATAGGGAAATGCCGACATCGGCTTGGGCTAGTGCCGGGGCATCATTAAGGCCATCGCCCACCATGGCCACAATTGCGGTTTCCGCGGCTCCTTGTAACTGTTTGATCTGGTCAACTTTTTGCTGGGGGGTCATTTGGGCGTAAACCTGGTCAATGCCGACTTGGGCGGCGATCATTTGGGCAATTTGGCTATGATCACCGGTCAACAAGATGGGGGTAATGCCTTGGCCCTTTAACGCAGCTACCGTTGCCGCTGCTTCGGGACGGAGACGATCTTGGAGAGCCAACAGTCCCAGTAATTGTTGATGACGGGCCACAAAAATAACTGTTTTGCCTTGGCTCAGCCAGGGGTCTAAGGCCACCAGAGCTTTGGCAGGGATGGCGACCCCCTGTTCCTCTAACCAACCTTGATTGCCCACTAACAGACGCTCTCCCTGGAGCCAAGCTTGAAGACCTCGCCCTGTTTCCGTTTGAATTGCTTCCACAGGCAAAAACGCTAACCCTTTGGTGCGGGCCGCTGCCACCAATGCTGCCGCCAAGGGATGACGGGTTCCTTGCTCTACGGAGGCAGCCAGGGCCAACAGATCATCTGGGGAGATGGGGGCAATCGGCAAGCAGTCCGTTAGCTCTAATTTACCGGCTGTCAACGTGCCGGTTTTATCAAAAGCAATGGTTGTGATCCGTTGCAAGCTTTCCAGTACATCCCCCCCTTTAACTAAAATTCCCTGCTCTGCCCCCAGGCTGGTGCCGACCAGAATGGCGGTGGGGGTCGCTAAGCCCAAAGCACAGGGGCAAGCAACCACAAGGACGGCAACACTGAGCTTGATCGCGACTAACAGGGGCGATAAATTGGGGGCAGCAATCATGACCTGGGGAAACCAGGTCGTTCCTAAGCTGCTCCAGAATAACAATGTCAATAACGCTAGGGATAAAACGCCGTAGGCAAAGACCCCGGCCACTTGATCGGCTAAGCGTTGAATTGGGGCTTTTTGGGTCTGGGCCGTTTCCACTAGGCGAATAATACGAGCTAGGGTGGTTTCTGTGCCTACCTGGGTTGCAACGATAGTAATATCCCCCGATTGATTCCAGGTGCCGGCAATAACCGGATCTTGGACGGCCTTGAGAACAGGTAAGGACTCCCCCGTTAGTAAGGATTCATCGACCAGGGTTTTACCAGCAACGATAATGCCATCTACCGGAATTTTTTCCCCGGGTAAAACCCGCACCCATTCCCCCGGACGGATGAGATCCACCGCAATTTCAATGCCGGTCTCCCCCCCCATAGGGTCTTGTCCCACTAACCGTGCCAGGGCTGGCCGCAGGGCAATCAAACGACGCAGGGCCGCCGCCGCCTGGTGACGGGCTTTACTTTCCAAGCTTCGCCCTACCAATAAAATCCCCAACAACATGACCGGTTCATCAAAAAAACATTCCCAGCCCAATCCCGGCCAGATCCAGGCGATACAACTGGTAAGGTAGGCACTGCCGGTTCCCAGGGCGACTAACGTGTTCATATTGGCATGACCAAATCTTAAGCCCCGCCATCCATCTAAGAAAATGTCTCGCCCTGGCATTAAAATGGCGATCGTCGCAAGGGCCCAATGGAAAATGGGGGCATGGATGAAAGGTAGCTTCGGCCCACCGAGATGGGCTAAATGGCCCAGACCTGAAAAAATGAGCAGTAGTAAAGCAACGGTCAACTGAGAGCTGATCAGCGTCGATGTGACCTCCGGCTCGGATCGTGGATGCGTTGCAGGGGTGAGCGATGGAGCGGACGGGTGACGAATTTGGGTGGGAAATCCCCGTTGGCTCAGGTGATCCGCCAGACATTGGGGATCGGTGAGTTGGGTGGGGTCATAATCTACAACGGCGATCGCCGTGACCAAGTTAACGCGACTTTGATGGACGCCCGGCACTTGTTTGAGTAGTCGTTCCACAGCCGCAACGCAGCCAGCACATTTCATACCGGTAACGTCAAGGATCAGGGGGGGGCTAGGCAGCGCGTTAGGGGCCGGGGCGGGAATCTGCGGTTGGGGTGGAGAAAGTTGAATCATCCAAAGAAAGGGGGCGTTAATATTGACTGTTGCTAAGCTCGGGATCAATAAACAGACTTTTGTCTTATTTTAACGGTTACCCCTCATTTGTATTTTGGGGGTATTTCAGGTTTCCCCAATAGCCTTCATCCCCCTAAATCTCCTCACTCAAGATCCGGGCTTACCAAGGGTTTGAGCGGCTTTTCCCCCTTTCTAAGGGAGGCTGGGGGCGATCGTGACACTTGTGTGTACGCGGTAGGCTAGGATATGAAAGGGATACCCGTGACTACTTTCTATGTCAAACCTGCTTTTCCGCTTTCGCCAACAGTACCCCCAAGGCAGTTTATGTTGCAATTTACTCCAAATTGATCGGGGACTCTACCTTGTACAGGCTAGCGTGACTCTAGATGGAATTGTTCTAGGCACAGCATTGGCTGCCCAGCCGTCCTTAGAAGCGGCTGAAGATAGTGCTAGGGAAAGGGTTTTAGCCACGCTAAATCTATCTGCCGTTGTTGCTGAAGCGCCCCCAACGGCCACCGTTGAGAGCCCAACTCAGTCCCCTAACCTATCCCCCCCGATCGCCCCCTCGCCAGCATCCGCAGTGCAATCGGAGCCTTCAGCGCCCAATCTGCCACCGCCCCTGGTCATAGAACCCGAAGCACCGCCCACGCCGCCATTAGAGATATCTCCTCCCCAGGATATGACTGATGGTGATCACCAAGCCGAACACCATAGTAGCCAACTGGCTTCGTCCGTCGATACCAAGGACACCAATGCGTTGTCGGCAGCCCCCGCAACCAGTGCCGCGCCGTCTATTTTCGACCAACCGACTCCCACCACCAAGGCGGCCAGCCCCATAGTAGACACCCCCCCGGATGTATTAGAAGAGCCGATTGATTTTTCGGAAATTATTGCCCGGAGTAATTTAGAGTTGAAACGCTTGGGGTGGACGAGTGAACAGGGACGTAATTATTTGTTACAAACCTATGGTAAGCGGTCTCGTCAACTACTATCCGACGAACAATTGATTGAGTTTTTAGCCTATCTAGAGCAGCAACCCACCCCCGACTAAATTTTTAATCTCGCAACCCAGGGTGAGGTAACTGATCAGATGACCGAACTTTATCGACGGTTTTCCCCTCGAATAACTTCTTAACAGTTCGTTACAATTAATTCAGATTAAGCCTCGGCGAAAGGAGGCAGGTAGGGTATGAACAACAACATTCGTGTCGGTAGCTTATTTGGTATTCCGTTTTATATCAATCCTTCGTGGTTTTTGGTTCTTGGTTTGGTGACCGTTACCTACGGGCAGGATCTTGCCCGCTTTCCCCAATTGTCTGGTGGTTTACCTTGGTTGTTGGGATTGGTGACGGCACTGCTCCTCTTTGCTTCGGTACTGGCCCACGAGTTAGGGCATAGCCTGGTGGCGATCGCCCAGGGCATTGAGGTGAAGTCAATTACCCTATTTCTATTTGGGGGGTTGGCCAGTTTGGAAAAAGAATCTAACACCCCTAGGCAAGCGTTTGCAGTGGCGATCGCCGGACCGATGGTGAGTTTACTGTTATTTGTCTTACTTACCTTTCTGGGATCTCAACTGCCGTTACCCGTGCCAGGGCAAGCCATCGTTGGTCTACTCGGACTGATTAACCTAGCGTTGGCATTATTTAATCTGATCCCTGGTTTACCGCTGGATGGGGGAAATGTGCTCAAGTCCCTAGTCTGGCAAATCACCGGCAATCAAAATAAGGGTATTCTCGTCGCTAGTCGTGTTGGCCAAGGGTTCGGTTGGTTGGCGATCGCCATTGGAAGTTTGGGAATTTTGAATATCCTGCCCATTGGTAGCTTTTGGACAGTTTTGATTGGTTGGTTTCTGCTGCAGAATGCTGGGTCATCCGCCCGCAATGCCCAGGTCAAAGCGCAAATGGAAGCGTTTACTGCTGCCGATGCGGTAATTCCCAACAGCCCCATCATTCCGACTGGGTTAAGTATTCGGGAATTTGCCAATGATTACGTAATTGGTAAAACCCCTTGGCGACGATTCCTCGTGATTGGTGCCGATAATCAACTCCTGGGTCTACTGGCTGTCGATGATATTAAACACGTCCCTACTTCGGAGTGGCCCTACACTAGCGTTGATACATTAATGAAGTCCCCCCAACAACTCACCACTGTGAATGCCGATCAGTCCCTGTTTGAAGTGGCCCAATTGTTGGATCAGCAAAAATTGTCGGAACTGTTAGTGGTCAAACCATCAGGAGAGGTCTTAGGATTGCTGGAAAAAGCGTCAATTCTTCAATGTTTGCAAGCATCCATGACCTAGGGGACCGGGGAAATCCCCCTATTCATTGACTACCCACGCCGAATCAGAGATTACAGCGTAGGCTTCCTATCCAGAAATCCGCTTGATAGTAGAAGTCTTGAGACCTTTACTATCAAGTCTTACAGCTAGACAATAAGTCCTTTAGTAAACTCAGCCGAGCCGCGGACGCCCCAAGGGTTAGGAGTCTCACCACCATTGTGTCTGCTGTCCGATGGTGCCAGATAATTTTACTTTTTCACCCATGCTCTGTACTGGGTTCATGCTGAACGGAGTTTACGCAAACTATCAGGAAGTACCCCTGAGTTTCACGACAATATTGAAACTGTACAAACCCAATCGGCGATCGCCAGAGGGATTAAAAATCTGCGCCTGCTATTAGTGAATTTTGGTGAGCAATACTGATAATGATATGAGTTTAGGGAAACCAGTCAGGCGATCTTTAGGTT
>JBEAQB010000282.1:0-4590 GCA_041164125.1 Cyanobacteriota bacterium | reverse complement strand
CCTTTGAGGTTTTAATTTAACTTGATTCGGGCGATCAATCTCCTCTCCTCCCTGCAAGGGAAAAGGGGGGGTATCCTAACTGCTCAGTCCCCTCATCCCCCAACCCCTTCTCCCTCCTTCGGCATCGCTCAGGGAACGGGCGAAGGGGAGTAAGGACATGGAGCAAAGATATTATGCATCAAGAAAAAAAGTCCCTCTCCCAGATTGGGAGAGGGATTTAGGGTGAGGGCAAACAACGTTTGTCGATCAACCAGTCAGGTACCTCCATCGACTCCGCTCAGGCTCCTCCTGTGGCTAAGCGGGTCGCCTTTCCCGCCAATTCCATAGCCAATCAACCCTTTGATAGAGCGAATTTTTAGGTTACAGTAAGGGCACTGGAATTCTTAATTTGAGTAGAGACCTTAACGAAATGGCTTACGAACTTCCTGCATTACCTTACGATTACACGGCATTGGAACCCTGTATTTCTAAAAGCACCCTAGAGTTCCACCACGACAAGCACCATGCTGCCTACGTTAACAAATTCAACGATGCGGTAGCCGGTACAGATCTGGATAATCAGGCGATCGAAGATGTCATTAAAGCTGTAGCAGGCGACGCCGCTAAAGCAGGAATCTTCAACAATGCTGCCCAGGCCTGGAACCACAGCTTCTACTGGAATTGCATGAAAGCCGGTGGGGGTGGTCAGCCCACTGGTGCGTTGGCAGAAAAAATCAATGCTGACTTTGGCAGTTATGAAAAATTCGTGGAAGCGTTCAAGCAAGCAGGCGCTACCCAATTTGGCAGCGGTTGGGCCTGGTTAGTGCTAGACAATGGCACCTTGAAAGTCACCAAAACAGGTAATGCTGACAACCCCATCCCGGCTGGTCAAACGCCGCTACTAACGATGGATGTTTGGGAGCACGCTTACTACTTAGATTACCAAAATCGTCGTCCCGACTATATTGCAGACTTTCTTGGCAAACTGGTTAATTGGGATTTTGTTGCGGCTAATTTAGCTGCTGCCTAGGGAACAGACCAGTCGCAACCGACACGTTTGCTGTAACGGCAAGTTGAGCGTGGCAGTTTCCCGGCGCTCCATCTGTGGGAAAGAGCGCCGGGTCTTTTACCAAGAATGTCGCCAACGCCCTAGCGTCAGGAAAGCGGATATCCAACAAACTCAAGCCAGAGGAGGCTAGAGTTTGTTACAGTAAACACTACAAGATTTTTGTCAATTATTGTTAAGCGAAGCAGCGACACACTATGCCTGGGGATTATTATCAAACGCTCGGAGTGACGCGGGATGCTAGTAAAGATGAGATTAAGCGTGCCTACCGTCGGTTAGCCCGAAAATACCATCCCGACGTCAATAAAGAGGCCGGGGCAGAAGAAAAATTCAAAGAAATCAATCGGGCATACGAAGTTTTATCCGAACCAGAAGTTCGTCAACGTTACGACCAATTTGGGGAAGCTGGGGTCAGCGGTGCTGGTGCCCAAGGCTTTGACATGGGCGATGTCGGGGGCTTTGCCGATATTTTTGAGACCATTTTTGGCGGGTTCGGTGGGGGCATGGGGACCGGCCAAACCGCCGGCCGTCGTCGTTCTGGCCCCACCCGGGGGGAAGACCTACGGCTGGATTTAAAATTAACCTTCCAAGAAGCGGTTTTTGGGGGAGAAAAAGAAATTCGCATTCCCCATTTGGAAACCTGCACCACCTGTAATGGCACAGGGGCTAAACCGGGTACAGGGGTCAAAACCTGTGGTACCTGCAATGGCGCTGGGCAAGTGCGACGGGCCACCCGCACCCCCTTTGGCAGTTTCGCCCAGGTTTCCGTTTGTCCCACCTGTAATGGCTCAGGGGAAGTCATTGAGGAAAAATGTGAAAGCTGTGGTGGTGCTGGGCGTAAGCAAGAAACGAAGAAGCTGAAAATCACCATTCCGGCCGGGGTGGATGATGGCACTCGCCTGCGGGTCTCTCGGGAAGGGGATGCGGGCTTACGGGGCGGGCCAGCCGGCGATCTCTATGTTTATTTGATGGTGGAGGCTGATAAACACTTTGTCCGGGAAGGCATTAACATCCTGTCTGAATTAGACGTTAGTTACCTACAGGCGATTCTAGGTTGCCGGGTAACCGTTAATACGGTGGATGGCAAAGCGGATCTGACCATTCCGCCGGGAACCCAACCCAATACGGTGTTGACGCTTGAGAACAAAGGTGTACCCAAACTGGGTAATGCGACCATTCGGGGGGATCACCTGATTACGGTTATGGTGCAAATCCCCACCCGGCTCAACTCCGAAGAGCGGGAGTTACTAGAGCGTCTAGCTACTATTAAAGGAGAAAGCCATGGCAAAGGGGGTCTAGAAGGATTCTTGGGGGGACTGTTTCATAAATGAGCCATGCGACTGAACCCGTTGTGCTGGATTTACGGGGTACGCCCTGTCCCATTAATTTTGTGCGCACAAAGTTAAAGTTGTCCCAGATGACCCCCGGTCAAACCCTGGCGGTGTGGTTAGATGCAGGGGAGCCGGTGGAGCAGGTCCCCCATAGTCTTTCTTTAGAGGGATATACGCAACAGACCCTGACGCCACTAGACTCCGGGACAGGTTTTTGTTTAACGATCGCCGTTATGCCCGTGGCAGAATGATCGGTATGTTGGGGAATAGACTATGGCGAAGGTAACGGACGACGGCACCGTCATTGCTATCCAGGCCAATTATTATTGGGTACGATTAGCGCAATTTTCCCCTCTCCCCTTGCTGTGTACCCGCCGCACCCGGTTAAAAAAAATGGGGCAAAAGGTCATGGTGGGGGACCGGGTTAAAGTGGAACTACCGGCATCTTTACCGCCCCTCTCCAGTCAAAGCGACCCTCCCCAGACTTTGGGTCATTTCGCCACCGGCGATCTGGGGGCGATCGCCGAACTGTATCCCCGGCACTCGCTCTTAGCACGGCCCCCCGTTGCCAATGCCGAGCAAATTTGCCTCGTTTTTGCCCTCGCCGATCCCCCCTTGGAGGTATGGCAACTCAGTCGTTTTTTGGTGCAGGCCGAAGCCACCGGATTAAGCATTACCCTGTGTTTAAACAAACGGGATTTGGTGGATCAAGCGGCGATCGCCCACTGGCAAGACCGGTTGAAAACGTGGGGCTACGACCCCCTCATGGTCAGTGTTACCACCGGTGAAGGCATTGATCATTTACGTCACTGTTTAGGACAAAAAACCAGTTTAATGACTGGCCCCTCCGGCGTCGGCAAATCTAGCCTAGTCAACGTCCTAATTCCAGGGGTTGAACAACGGGTGAAACAAGTGTCAGGCAAATTACGCAAAGGGCGCCACACCACACGCCATGTCGAACTGTTTACGCTTCCCCAGGGGGGATTTTTAGCGGATACCCCTGGCTTTAACCAACCGGATTTAGGGATTGAAGTCGGACAGTTAATTCACTTATTTCCCGAAGCACGGCCGCAACTGACGGCACAAGCCTGTTTTTTCAAAGACTGTTTACATCGGGGCGAACCGGACTGCGCCTTGGGGGTGACCTGGGAACGCTATGAGCATTATTTAACCTTTTTAGCCGAAGCGCAGCAATCACCAACCGTGGTGGTTCAGGACGACTCAGAGGGGGGCGTTAAGACGAAAATCGGTGACCACGGGCAAGCCTACAGGGAACCTAAATTAGCCACCAAAAAGTATCGTCGTCCTTCCCGCCGCCAAACCCATCAAACTTTCCAGGAATTTTATGGCGAAGAAGGGATGGAACGGTTAATGGCGCCTCCACCAGGGGAAATTTCAGACAAGAATACTGATGAGGCTTGACCGCCTGGAGGATGCTGGTCAACGGGGCATTCACCGACAGAAGGGGGGCTGATCTTGGTAGCATACGTCTAATGCTGCTCACAAAAACGACATGACCACACTCCGCATTGGCAATGGCTATGATATTCATCGCTTAGTCGGCGATCGCCCCTTAATTTTGGGGGGCGTCAACATTGAACATTCGTTAGGGTTAGATGGCCACAGCGACGCCGATGTCCTCACCCATGCCATAATGGATGCCCTCCTGGGGGCCCTGAGCCTAGGCGATATTGGGCATTATTTTCCCCCCACCGATCCTGAATGGAAAGGGGCAGACAGCTTGGCACTGCTGGCATCTGTGCACCAGTTAATTATGGCCAGGGGCTGGCGGATTAATAACTTAGACAATGTCATTGTGGCAGAACGCCCAAAGCTTAAACCCCACCTGGTCCTGATGAAGACCCGTCTGGCCGCAACATTAAACATTGACCCAGAATTAATTGGGATCAAAGCAACCACTAATGAAAAATTAGGCCCCACTGGACGGGAAGAAGGCATTGCCGCCTATAGTGTTGCTTTGTTGGTTAAACCCTAGCATTGTGAAGTTGTCGCCAGCGTTTGAGGTAACGGGAGCCAAGGAGAACCACCTGGGCCGGGTCGAGGAGGCGGTAGAGCCAGAGTTTAACCCAGTCGAAAATCAGGAACCAGACAAAGGCATAACCCCAACTGGCCAGGGTCCAAGCTATCCCCAGCGGGGTCATCAGGATGCCCACGCAGGCCATCACCGTGGAAATGGCCACGGATAGTCCAGTG
>JBEAQB010000281.1:0-5426 GCA_041164125.1 Cyanobacteriota bacterium | reverse complement strand
GCCAAAGTTGACCCCAATGGGACGAGTCAGACTTGCCCTCAGTGTGGCGCGCATACCGGAAAAAAAGAACTCAGCCAACGGGTACATCATTGCGGAGAATGTGGATATACAACTGACCGAGATGTTGCTGCTGCTCAAGTGGTAAAACAACGAGGTCTTGTAGCCGTTGGACAGACGGTGGTACTGCCTGTGGAGGAAGGTTGCCTGGGAACCCCGATGAAGCAGGAAACCTCAAGAGCGATCTTGGGAAGCCCGCCCTCTATCCGCTTCGGATGAGCGTCGGGAGGATGTCACCGACTCTGTTCATGGGCCTGCGCAAATGCCACTTCTTCATCGGCAAGGGCGATCGCCATTGCCAAGCTTAACAATCAGTACCTAGCAATTCTCTGTTAGGGGGCCTGCCAAATCCGTTGATGATAAGCAGCCGGTTCCTCATAGGGATCAACCCATTCTTGGCTGTGATGATGGTCATGGGAGTGAGGGTGCCCATGATTATGGCCGTGGTCGTGGTGATGAGCAGCACCCCCCGTTTTAAACGCCAAGCGAAACTTACAGGCCTCGCAATTCATGGCCACTTGTCCCAACTGAGTTTCAATTTCCCGGTCCCTGACTAACGAGAGTAATTGGGGCTGAATCCCCATCTCTGGCAAACAGGCGACGTCAATATCCGGAAACGCGGTTTGTTGCGCCTGGGCAATGGTAAAAATCTTCTTGACCAACGCCCCAGTGAACATAAAGTACGGTAAGACAATAATCCGTTTGGGATGATAAAGTCGCGCCCGTCTAAACCCTTCTTCGAGACGGGGGTGGGTAATGCCAATAAAGCAGGTTTCAACCGTCTGGTAACCGCTGCCTTCCCATAACATCCGCGCCATTTTATAAACATCCCCATTGGCGTCGGGATCGCTAGACCCTCGACCGACAAACAGGAGCACCGTTTCTTCCCGTTGAATGCCGTGGGGATTGGCCGCAGGTTGGTCTAACGCGGCTAAGCGTTGCTGCCAGAGGTCTAAAATTGGCGGAGTAATGCCAAAGTGACGACCATAGGAAAAGGTCAGGTGGGGATGGCGTTCCCGACTGCGGTCTAATTCATTGGTAACGTCAAACTTGTTATGCCGAGCGGCAAAAAGCAGAATTGGTAAGGCTGAAATTTCGGTAAATCCTTGGGCAACACAGTGATCCACCCCGGCCTGGATGTTGGGGTCGGTTAATTCTAAAAAGCAAGGAATGACCGGGCGTGAGGTATCAAGGGCTTGATAGTGGGCCACAAAATCGAGAAATGTTTGGCGGCCATCCTGATCACGGGTGCCGTGGCCAATCATTAACAAGGGTCGTTGGTAAGGTAGGGGGGGAAGCGTGAGTTTCGGCAGGGAAGGAGATGAGGGGGAACTGGTAACGATCATTATGATGATGAGTAAATAACAGGGGGTCGCAGCTAGGGTGACGCAAGCTGACCCCATACTGGGACTTATTATGCCAGTGTGTCTTGAGACTGGACTATGCTCTGGGTGGGCATCGAGACCATTAAGTGATCAAGACTAAGGGAGGGGCAAACGCCATGCAAAAACACTTAATCTTAGTCGGTGGCGGCCATAGCCATGCTTTGTTGTTGAAATATTGGGGCCAAAGGCCTTTACCTACTGTAGCCTTAACTTTGGTAAGTGATGTTACGGAAACCCCCTATTCGGGGATGTTGCCGGGGCATTTGGCCGGGTTTTACTCCCACCGGGAAAGCCATATTGATTTATTGCCGTTAGCGAGGTTTGCCGGGGCCCAGTTTATTCACGACAAGGCGATCGCCGTTGATCCAGAACGGAATATATTACGCTGTGAGCGGCAAGGGGAAATCGCTTTCGACTATTTATCACTCGATATTGGCAGCACCCCTAATCTAGACACGATTACAGGCGCACAGTATGGCATGGCAGCGAAACCCGTCGCTCAATTTTTACAAAAATGGCAAGCATTGCTAGACCAAATTCAAGGCCGATCGCCAAAAACACTGACCATGGCGATTGTCGGCGGGGGAGCTGGGGGCGTGGAGTTGGCGTTTAATCTGCAAGTGAGGGTGCAACAACAATTCCCGACGCTGCCCTTAACGCTACAACTGTGGCAACGGGGAGCGCAACTGTTACCGAACCACAATCGTTGGGCCCGCCAAAAAGTCGAGGAACTGCTGACGGCCCGCCATATTCAAGTCTTTTGCCATCAAACCGTTACAGCCATTACACCGCTGCCCCCCCCTAATGATTTGCCCCGTTACCAACTCTCCACAGCCGCAGGGAGGACCCAAACCGTTAACGCGGTTTTTTTGCTGACTCGACCCAGTGCTCCCACTTGGATTCAAGCCTCGGGTTTACGCACCGATAATGAGGGGTTTTTACAGGTTGATCACACTTTAAGATCCCTCTCCCATCCCCACATTTTTGCAGCCGGTGATATTGCCTCCCTAGCACTCCGTCCCTGTCCGAAAGCAGGCGTGTTTGCCGTTCGCCAGGGCCGACCCTTATTTGATAATTTACAGCGTGCATTAACCGGGCGATCGCCTCACCCCCTATCCCTGCCGGAGCGTTACCTCAGCTTGATTGGCACGGGAGACAAGCGGGCCCTGGCCCTATGGGGACCTTGGGGCAGCTATGGACGGTTATGGTGGTCACTAAAGGATTGGATCGATCACCGTTTTATGAAACGCTTATCTGAGCAGACTCTATTTGATTAGAAAAAGCTGATCTTAACGTTAACCCAGGGCCGAGCCGGCCCACGCTGATGCTTAAGCAACTGGCATTTGTTCACTCCCGCTCATGACCTCCCTCAATCTTTGCTCCCGCTTCCACCTTGACAATCGCCTAACGAGTCATCCCCAAAGCTATGTCAATAATGGCCACGATGTCATCCAAGGCTTACAACGTTTTCCTAAAACGCTTCCCCCTCATTATTTCTACGATGACCGGGGTTCTCTGTTGTTTGAGCAAATTTGTGCGTTACCGGAATATTATCCAACCCGCACTGAAGCGAGCATACTTTCGGCGATCGCCGATCAACTAGTCACCCTCACCGGCGCTTGCGATTTTATCGAATTGGGTAGCGGTAGCTCCACCAAAACCCGCATTTTGCTGTCTGCCTTTGAACGTCAGCAGCTTCAATTACGTTATCTTCCTGTGGATATCAGCGAAGCAATCTTGATTGAAAATGCCCAAGCCATTCTGCAAACTTACCCAGGCTTAAGTATCCAAGGCCTGGTGAGCACCTACCAATTGGCCCTTGAAAAACTCCCTGCACACAACTATCCCCATCGTTTGATGGCCTTTTTAGGGAGTTCCCTGGGGAATTTTCCGCCAGCGGCCTGTGCGGATTTCTTGCAACAGGTCTCGGATGCCCTCGATCCTGGGGATTATTTTTTACTCGGTGTCGACTTACGCAAAGCGGTGACAACCTTAGAAGCCGCCTACAATGATAGCCAAGGGATTACAGCGGCTTTCAACCTCAATCTGTTACGTCATCTCAATTGGCGCTTTCAAGGCAACTTTACCCTAGAGCAATTTGAACACCAAGCCTGGTTTAACGACGAAGCGTCCCAAATTGAAATGCACCTCAGAAGTCTGTGCCCCCAAACGGTTCGCTTGGAGCGGCTAGGGCTAACGGTCGATTTCGTTGCAGGAGAAACTATTCTCACCGAAGTTTCCCGCAAATTTTCCCTCACCGGCCCCACAGGCATTGGCAGCCAGCTATCTCAGTACAATTTAAACCCTCTCCAGATTTGGACTGACGAAAAAGAGTGGTTTGGGCTAATTTTAAGTCAAAAACAGTGATACTTAGCGAATCGACTGTCCATCTGACGGTTAGCGTAGGTTCCTAAAACCCTCCTTTTTGTTGAGGCTGTTCCGTATGACTAAACCCCAACTTTCCTCCCGTCGCTTTCAGGTGATTTTGATTGCCCGGGTTCGACGAGCGTTTGCTGCCAATTTGGATTTAAGCGATGCCCATAAAGTCAAAATTTATGAACAGCTTTGTGAATCCGTCAGTCTCCGCGATGTGAGTTATTGGTTAGAAGTGATCCTGGCAGCGGGTATTGCCACCCTCGGGTTAGTTCTGAATAGCCCAGCTGTCATCATCGGGGCAATGCTGATTTCTCCCTTAATGGGGGCGATTTTAGCCAATGGTTTGGGATTGGCAGCTGGGGATATCATTCTCTGGTTACGGGCTACCGTCAATTTGTTGTTGAGTTGTGGGGTGGCGATCGCCTTTGCCATGCTGTTGGTTTTCCTCGTGCCGTTCAAGGAAATGACCCCAGAAATTGCGGCCCGTACTCAACCGACCTTATTAGATTTGATTGTGGCCCTATTCTCGGGGGCGGTGGGATCGGTGGCTACCTGTAAGCAAGTGAAAGGCGTTGCAGCCTCTTTACCCGGAGTGGCGATCGCCGTGGCATTGATGCCGCCGCTCTGTGTGGTTGGTTATGGTATTGGCACGTCTCTAAGTTTAAATTCCGCCTATGGTTTGGTCGTCGCCAAAGGCGGTGCATTACTCTTTATTACCAACTTAGTGGCGATTATTTTTACCGCCTTGATCGTCTTTTTCTTTGTTCAATTTGACACCCAAATTGTACGGGAACAAGTAGAAATCTGGAAAAGTTCTCATCCTGAGAGCCGAATTGTTACGGCTTGGCTAAGTGCTATTCCTCGCCATACAACCTTTCGGCGTATCGGCGGACTGCCCAGCCGTTTTTTGTTAATTCTCGTGACTTTAGGGGCAATTTCTTTGCCCCTCAATAGCTCCTTAAGCCAACTCAAGCAACAGGTTAGCCAACAACAAGAAAGCAACCAATTACAAGCGACCATCAAAAAAGTTTGGCAGGAGAGTCTGGGTGAAAAAGATGATGACCAGGCAACATCTTTTATCGATCAAATTAACATTAATCATGAAAATAACATTCTGAGTATTTACCTACAGATCGTTACCGACCATCTTTATACCAAAGATGATCAACAACGGTTTACCCAACAATTAGCCCAAACGCTGAGGCGATCGCCATCCCAATTAAACGTCAGAATCATTCAAATTCGCACCAGTCAAACGGTCGATCCCCAACCATCTCCCCTGCCATCAGTCCCTATCTTCGCCTCAGTTCCAGACCTACAACAACAATTGATGGAAGCGGTTAATCGCTCCCTCACACAAATCAATTTTCTGCCTACTTTTCCGTTAATTTCCTATGAAGTGTTGCTCCGGGAAAATCAATCTCCCCTGGAATTGAGGGTGGTTTACCTCGGCGATCGGGATCTCCAGCCTGATGCCCAATCAATTTTATCGGAGCAAATTCAATCAAACTTACAATTGGACAACCTGCAAATCAGTTATCAGCGGATTGCTAAGCAACAAGGTGTTATGGCGGTGGGAGTGACCGACCCAGAAATCATGCTTGATAG
>JBEAQB010000280.1:0-4438 GCA_041164125.1 Cyanobacteriota bacterium | reverse complement strand
CGCGCATGGAATTTGTGGACATTGCGGGATTAGTCGCAGGGGCGAGTAAAGGGGAAGGGCTGGGCAATCAGTTTTTAGCCAATATTCGGGAAGTGGACGCCATTGTCCATGTGGTGCGCTGCTTTGACGACGATGATATTATCCACGTCTCAGGGTCTGTTGATCCGGTACGGGACGTAGAAGTGATTGATTTGGAATTGGTGCTCTCTGACCTGGCCCAGACGGAAAAACGGCTCGAACGCAGTCGCAAACAAGCCCGGGGCAATAAGGAACTGTTGGCAGAGGTGGAGGTGCTGGAGCGGTTGGTTGAGTCCTTAAACGAAGGTCTGCCGGCCCGTCGCCTCGGTCTGAGCGAAGAAGAAAAAGACTTGGTGAAATCCCTGGGGTTATTGACCCTCAAACCGATTATTTACGCCACCAACGTCACCGAAGATGATTTAGCCAGCGGCAATGAATGGGTCGAGCAAGTTAAGGCGATCGCCGCCAAGGATAACGCGAAGGTGGTTGTGATTTCTGCCCAGGTGGAATCGGAATTGGTGGAACTCTCAGAAGCGGAACGTCAAGACTTTTTAGACAGTTTAGGGGTCACCGAAGGGGGATTAAAATCCCTAATCCAGGCAACCTATGAATTATTAGGGTTACGAACATACCTCACGACAGGGCCCCAGGAAACCCGCGCCTGGACAATTCTCAGCGGCATGAAAGCCCCCCAAGCGGCTGGCGTTATTCACACAGATTTTGAACGGGGCTTCATTCGGGCAGAAACCGTGAGTTATCAGGATTTAATCGACTGTGGCAGTATGCAGGCCGCCAAAGAAAAAGGGTTAGTCCGCAGCGAAGGCAAAGACTACGTCGTTCAAGAGGGGGATGTGATGCTGTTCCGATTTAACGTCTAACTCTCCGCGTGGGGGAAAGTAAATTGACGGCGATCAACCGTGACGTCAGCCGCGCTTTCCCGACTGGTGGTTTGATGCCACTCCCAGGCGGCCACAGTACCAGCCAGGGGCAGACTCCCTCATTGGGGCACAGCTTGATCGGGAGCAGGGGCGATCGCCGGCTCCGTCGCTGGCTGTTGCATTTGCTCAAGCCGCTGTTGCTGCATCTGTTTAAATTGATCCGCCGCTTCATTTAGCGAACGTTGGGTATCATCGGCAAAATCGGCACCGGTACGGCCCCGACTCAGGTTAGCATTGTGAATCAAAGACATGGGATCAAATCCATTACCAAACCCTTGGTTTAAAGGGTCTATTTCATTGGTATTGAATGGGGTTTCAGTGCCAGAGGTGGTGTATTGGGCTTGGACAGACACTAGGGGACCCAAAACCGAACCAGTACTTAAGACGGCGATCGCCAGCAAGCGGGGCAAGACTAAATTTTGCATAGTTCTTCAGACGCGAAAATCAACAACAAGGAAACAGGGACTAAGCGGAGTCGAAGCCCAGATATTGACCCCTACAAGAAGCGACGCTTCAGTAAAGGCTGAATCAATAACAACACTAAGCCATCAAAGAGCAGTAACACAGCCAAGACTTGGACAAAATTTAAACTGAACCAGGGGGCCGCTAACACTGCGCTCGTCCAACTCCAATCACTATTCAAATAAAGGTAACGAATCGGATCAATGGCATAGGTTAAGGGGTTTAAACTGGCAACCACCTGCAACCAGGGAGCCATAAACGACAGAGGTGCTAAGGCGGTGCTGGCAAATAACAGCGGCAAATTGGTGACAAAAATCACTGCGATCAACTCAATATGCCCTGGTAACGCAAACGCAAGTCCTAAACTTAAAGCTGTTACCCCTAACACAATTAAAAAGACGATTAGAGCAATCATGCTTAAGCCCGCTAGGTTGGGTAGCCCGGCCCCTAAAAAGGCACTCGCTGCCACAATCACCCCCGCTTGAATAAAACTTAAACTGATAATGTAAATCGTGGAGGCGGCCACAATGGAGTAGCGGGAGGCTAAAGGCGCCACCAATAAACGATTCAGAAAACCAAATTCCCGATCAAACATCACCGGTAGACCCGCATTTAATGCCCCAGAGAAAGCCGTAAAAACAATAATGCCAGGGGCGAGAAACTGAGCATAGTTTAAATCATTGCCAAATAATCCCTGGGGGGCATTTAAAAATAAAGCACCAAATAAGACCAACCACATAAAGGGTTGAATAATTCCTGCTACCAGCGTCGAGGGTCGCCGCTGTAATTGGATAAAGAGGCGTTTGGTTAAGGCAAACGTTTCCTGGCAAAATTCTGCCAACAAACTCGGTTCTGGAGATTGTACTGAATCCGGCGCCAGGAGGGAGATCTTTTGGGGTGGGGTAAGGGTTTGACTCATGGGATTGACAAAGGGTTGCCTGGATTATTGGTTATTCTAACCGATACAAACGGGAATTCTCTTGCCTCGTAGCGGGAAAGAGTCCTGCACACCAGGGACTCGGGTGGACGAATTCAACCGGTTTTCATGGCTTGTTTCTTCTCCGCTTTGAGATCCCGTTGGCTGGCAGCAGCCAGTTCCGCATCCATCAGAGTCTTGCCTGTAGCCGCGAGGTAAACATCATCTAAACTGGGACGGGATTGGGCCAGACTAAAAATGGGCAAATTATGGTCAATCAACGATTTCTCAATTTGACTGAGGGGATTGCTTTGGGCCTTGACCACCAGGTTCAAAGAATTGCCTTGGGCCGCATTAATAATGACTTCTTCGACGAAGGGGAGGGCAGTCAGTATCGTTTTGGCATCGATAGCTTGCTGATCTTCCGTGAACTCTTGAATTCGTAACGTTACCCGATCGCCACCGACCCGATTTTTTAATTCCGAGGGAGTGCCTTCGGCAATGACACGGCCTTGATCAATAATCGCCAGGCGATCGGCCAAGGCATCAATTTCTTCTAAATAATGGCTGGTAATTAGTACCGTAGTCCCTGCCGACCGCAATTGACGCAAAAATTCCCACAAAATAAACCGACTTTCAATATCCAAGCCCACTGACGGCTCATCTAACACCAAAACAGCCGGTTGGTGGAGTAGTCCTGCTGCCAAGTCTAATCGTTTGCGTAAACCACCAGAATAGGTGCCAGTTTTCTGATCGGCGTAGGGATCTAGCCCTAAAATCGTCAACAATTGCTCGATACGTTGTTGGGCACTGTTTTTGGGCAAATGGTAAAGGGATGCTTGCAACTGCAACAATTCTCGTCCCGTTAAAATTTTATCGATCGCCACTTCCTGGGCCACATACCCCAGACGACGGCGGGCTTGACGGGGACTGGCCAACACATCAACACCATCCACCCATAATTCTCCGCCATCGGGCTTAGCCAGGGTACATAGACAACGAATAGTGGTCGTTTTTCCCGCCCCATTAGGGCCAAGGAGACCAAAAATCTCGCCCCGCTGTACGGTAAATGAAATATCGTTAACAGCTGTGACGGATCCGTATTGCTTTTGGAGATGTTTAACCTGAACCGCAATGCCCATGGCTGAATTGCTTCCTGCTTGTGTTCTTTGACACTCCCCGCCCCAAGGGACAATACTTTGTCCTAACCCTCAGGGACGTCTTGACCGTCTCTCCACAGCGGGAACCGCTCTGGCGTGTGTAGCAGGGAGGGGCAGCAACGGTTACCCGTCCATACCTCTCTCCAAAATACTTCAGCCCCTGACAAAATGTCACCCATCCGGCATCATCAATCAGGGCAAATGCATACTCAGGATGGATAAAAATGTAAAAATATAATTCAAAAAGGCTAGAAATAGCCCAGTTTATCAAATCATCCTCGATTACAGAAACAGAAGTCAAGAGCCTGATCAAAGGTCAGATGGACGTAAAGAAGGATCAGGGAATGCACGACAGTATTTGATTGGTCGAAGTTTTGGCTTTTTATTGCTGCTCTCCGCGTTTACCAGCTTGGCTTCCATTGGCATGGGAGTGACCTTTGCTCTGTCCAAAGACACACAGAAATCCTACAATGATCGCCATAAAGAAAAGGTGAGTCGGTTTTTCCAACGAGCACGGATGACTCTGTCCCAACTACACGATGAGCAACAACGTCAATTAGACAATGCTGAACAATGGGGGGAAGCTGACGATGAGTTTGGTCAATATAACTGATTTTGATGTAGAACGTCACCTATTGGGGTTATATGAGCGGGAAGTGATGAGAACGGGATTGTCAAGAGAAGTGTGTCAGGAAGAAATCAGAGAGGAAAACGGTCGGGCAATTCAATGGCAAAGCGGTTGAGAGCCGCCTTCCAATGATGAATGGGCATAGTCCATTTCTTAGAAATATTGCCTAAAGCCAGATAAAGGACTTTAAGAGCAGATTCATCGGTAGGAAAAGAGCGACGGTGCTTTAAAACCTTGCGAAAAGTCATATTCAGAGACTCAATGGCATTGGTGGTGTAAATGACCCGACGAATATCGTCAGGAAAGGCAAAGAAGG
>JBEAQB010000279.1:0-6987 GCA_041164125.1 Cyanobacteriota bacterium | reverse complement strand
AACGGGCATGAATATTTTTATGGTTCGCAATGGGCAATTAATTACCCCCGGCCATGAACAGGACATCCTAGAAGGGATTACCCGCAATAGTATCCTCACCCTTGCCAGCGATTTGGGTATTCCCGTCTGCCAACGCCCCATCGATAAATCGGAGTTAATGATTGCGGACGAGGTCTTTTTAAGCGGGACTGCGGCCAAAATTACGCCCGTTAAACAGATTGAAAACTTTAAGTTAAGCGGCGATCGCCCGATTACGGAAAAGCTGCGGATGCTGTTAACGGCGATCACAGAGAACCGGGACCCCAAATATCAAGACTGGGTCTTCAAAGTCCCCTTAGAATAGTCGTTAAAATGTATTGATTTGTTGATTCTGCTTAGCGTTTGTTTTTCAATAACCAGCGCTGCCGCTGGGCCTCATACAGGGCAACCCCGACGGTAATTGCCACATTGAGGGATTCCACTTGGGGGGATTGGGGCAGCGCGACCTGATGGGAGGCGAGATTCAACAAGTCTGCACTGAGACCCTGACCTTCGCTCCCAAACATTAACACCGTGGGGCGTTGCAAATCGACGTCCCAGAGGGTCTGCTGGGCCGTGGGAACGGTGGCAATCCGTTGAATCCCATGATGTTGAAAGTCAGCCACAAGTTGAGTTAAATCGGCAACTCTCGCTTGGGGCAAGATCAAACTACTGCCTGCCGAGGCCCGCAACACCTTAGGGCTGGCGGAATCTGCACAATCCGCACTGAGCCAGATACCATCGACATCTACTGCTGTGGCGGTGCGCAAAATGGTGCCCAAATTACCGGGATCCTGCAGTCGCTCCAAAACCAGCCCGAGATGAGGTCTAGCGGGGGGCGATCGCCAAAACTGCGAGGTGGATAAGGTCGCCAAGACTCCATCAGGACTAACGGTACTCGCCATCTTTTGGAGCGCATCAGGACTGACAAGGACGCAATGCTGGGTATGGGCCACCAAGTGCTGTGCCAGCTTAGAATTCTTTTGTTGCCAATCAGGGGTAAAACAGCCGTTAATTAAGCATTTTCCTTGTTGGAGAGCCACCTCCACTAAGTGGGTTCCTTCCAGTAGTAACTGCCCTTGCTCTCGCCGCCCCTTTGCTTGTTGCAACTGACGAATTTGTTTTACCAAAGGATTTTGAGCACTGGTAATCAGTGGTAGTTCCTTAAACACGCTGTGCCGCTTAATGGGGGAGTTTTTGATGACAATGCGGAACCCGGGACTTGAACCCGGAAGTCCTTGCGAACACTAGAACCTGAATCTAGCGCGTCTACCAATTCCGCCAGTTCCGCTTGCGGTGGTTTAAATTCCGTTTAATATCATGGCGTAGGATGGGCAGCAAGTCAATATTGCCAGGGAACTTTTCCCCGGGCACTCACTTCTAGGAAGGTTAGCTTGACTGAGTAGACCCAGGGGGGGCTTTTGTAAACCAAATGTTACAAAATGGCTGGCTTGGGATAGGATGTTAAGCATATTTGCCTAGAGTGAGGGGGTTGCGATGCGACGTCTGTCCAGCAAATCCGCATCGGGCAAGTGTTGCAATTGTATTGGGGGTGGTTCCGGGGTGATGTAAGCCACGGAATCACTGTTAGAGCCGTTAACGATTGCCAGAGTGTCTATTACTTTATTCCTTTTTGCTGGAGACATTTCAAATCCGTGGTTCAACTCGCAACTCCCACTGCTACCGAAGAAACCCAGGCTGTTATCGAGATTGTTGGCCGCGCTTCCCTCAGGGGAGACGTAAAGATTAGTGGGGCCAAAAACTCTGCTTTGGCGATTATGGCAGGAACCATTCTTTGTGCCGATGATTGTCAACTGACGAACTTACCGGCCCTTGCTGACATTGACAAAATGTGTCAGATTTTGACGGCGATCGGCGTCAAACTTGAGCGGCATGGGGATAAATTGGTGGTTGATGCCCGGAATGTCGGCACTGAACCAGCGCCCTATGAATTGGTTTCCCAGTTACGGGCTAGCTTTTTTGTGATAGGTCCCCTGCTCGCTCGTTTGGGCATGACCAAGGTGCCACTGCCCGGTGGGTGCGCCATTGGGGCCCGTCCTGTAGATTTACATGTACGGGGCTTACAGGCCATGGGGGCGGACGTGCGGATTGAGCATGGGGTTGTTCATGCCAGCGTTAAAGGTAGCCGCCGCCGTCTAACAGGGGCCAAGATTTATTTGGATTATCCCAGTGTTGGTGCAACGGAAACGATTTTGATGGCAGCAACCCTGGCGGAGGGGGAAACGATCATCGACAACGCGGCCCGGGAGCCAGAGATTGTTGATCTGGCTAACTTCTGCCGTTCCATGGGCGCCCAAATCAAAGGGGACGGTTCTAGTACCATTCTGATCAATGGTGTGGATCGCCTCCATCACACCGACTTTCCCATCATTCCCGACCGGATTGAAGCGGCAACGTTTCTTTGTGCAGGGGCGATTACCCATTCGGAAATTAGTCTGTTTCCCGTTGTCCCCGAACACCTTGCGGCGGCGATCGCCAAATTGCACGAAATTGGTCCTAAAGTGGTCATTGATGCCCCGGATCGGATTCGCTTAATTCCCCAACCGTTGCGGGGCACAGACATTGAAACCCTTCCCTACCCAGGATTTCCCACCGATATGCAAGCCCAGTTTATGGCACTGTTAGCGGTCAGTGAAGGTAGCAGCATGATTACAGAAACCGTGTTTGAAAATCGTTTGCAACATGTTGCAGAGCTCCAGCGCATGGGAGCCAACATTAAACTCAAGGGCAATGTGGCCGTTATCCAGGGGGTGCCCTTTCTCTCCGGCGCACCGGTCATGTCTACGGACTTACGGGCCTCTGCGGCCCTAGTGATTGCTGGCTTAGCCGCGGAAGGAACCACTATCATCCAAGGACTAAAACACCTAGACCGGGGCTATGAAGATCTTGAGGGCAAACTCCGGCAACTGGGGGCAAACCTAAATCGCATTGAGCGGCCGGTCAATTTGTAAGTTGACGCGTCTTGTCCTCCACTACGTGGAGGCCGTTTCGCCTCGATAACTACCCATAAAAACTGCGATACCAACTCACAAAACGTTCCAGACCCGTGGTCAAAGGGGTTGATGGGGCGAATCCCACTTCAGCCATTAAATCCGTCACATCAGCATAGGTTGTCGGTACATCCCCCATTTGCATGGGCAAAAAGACTTTCTCGGCTTTTTTCCCCAAACAAGCCTCTAACGTTATAATGAAATCCCCCAGGGTGACTGGCTGGTGATTACCGATGTTGTAAAGGCGATAGGGCACATTATTCAGGGACGGTGAAGGAATACGCGCTAACACCCTAACCACCCCCTCCACAATGTCGTCAATATAGGTAAAATCTCGCTGCATCTGGCCGTGATTAAAGACTTTAATGGGATCCCCTGCAATAATCGCCTTTGTAAAGGAAAAATAGGCCATATCTGGTCGTCCCCAAGGCCCATAAACGGTAAAAAACCTTAGCCCCGTCGTGGGTATGCCATAGAGATGACTGTAGGTGTGGGCCATCAACTCATTCGCTTTCTTGGTCGCCGCATACAAACTCACCGGATAATCCACATTATCGGTAACTGAAAAGGGAATCTTTTTATTGGCTCCATACACTGAACTTGATGAGGCATAAACCAAATGTTCGACTGAATGATGACGACAGCCCTCCAATATATTGACAAACCCTATCAAATTACTATCCACATAAGCATGGGGGTTTTCCAAGGAATACCTTACTCCCGCCTGGGCCGCTAAATGCACCACCTGCCTAGGCTGTTCCTGGGCAAAAAACTCAGCCATACCTTGGCGATCTGCCAGATCGAGTTTGGTAAAACTAAAGTTTTTCCTATCCTTTAGTTGGGCTAAGCGAGCTTCCTTGAGGGAAACATCATAATAATCATTGAGATTATCCAGACCGATCACCCGCTGTCCTTGCGCTAATAACTGTTGGCAGCAGTGAAAGCCGATGAACCCGGCCGCCCCGGTCACTAAGATTTTGCTCATCTCTCGAATTCAGTCTCCATCTCTCCCTTAGTCGATTTTACGGCTAGTCGGCTGAGGTTGGGTTAATAGTGCCCCCATAAAGGGCTAACACGCCGTGGAGGGGGCAACCTCTGCCCCGACGGCCATTTAACCGATTACTTTGGTTTCAAGATAGGCGGCGTAAACCCCTTGAACGTTATACCAGTTAAGAAAAATACGGGCAATTTCTAGGGCAAGCTGGGGACGATTGCGATCGATCAGCCATTGTAATAAGGGGGCCAGGGTTTTTTCATTTAATAATCCCCCCAGGGAAAGAAGCCCCCACAATAGCCAATGCAAGCGCGTCATCTGAATCATTAAGCGGACTTCCCAGGTGGGATGTTTTTGGTAAAATAAAACCCCCATGCGACCCCGCTGAATTTCTTGATCGATTAGTTTAGGGATTTGATTAAGGCTAAAAGGGGGATGCCAATGGTAGCCGATCGCCTGGGGACATTTCACCAACTTTAACCCCAACGCTTTGAGGCGTACCCCGAGTTCTAGGTCTTCCCAACCATAAAGTTGAAAGCTGCTGTCAAAGAGACCAGCTTCAAGGAGCCAGTGTTTGGCGATCGCCACGTTACCGGTGGCAAAGAATGCCGCCGAAAAATCGGTTAATTTGTAAGGCTCTGATTCGGGATGCTCGAAGTTACAGGTATTGACCACGGTTCCGTAGGTAAACACCTTATCGGATTGATATTGCTGCTGTCCTTGTGTTAAGCCGTCGGCATGGGCCATCAAAAAACTGTCCGTCACCACCAAATCACTGTCAATAAAAATAATTGTGTCCCCTTGAGCTTGCTCGACCCCTAAATTACGGGCGGCAGCGGGGCCTTGGTGATCCTGGCGGAATTCGCGTAAATGGGGAAAGTCACCACGGTGTGCCGCCAACCAGGCCAGGGTGTTATCAGTGGAACCGTCGTCTACCAAAATAATTTCATAACCAGCAATGACCCTTGGGGAAACGACTTGCTGCTCTAAAGCCCGCAGACACTTTTCCAGAATTGGCTTACGGTTGTAGGTGGGAATCACAACGCTGAAAAACATAGTCAACCTGAAGGAATATTAAGGCGGCACTTAAGCATGGGTCGCCAACAAATCCTTGGCGGTGGCTGCTACCTGTTCCGTGACATCCGTTGCCAGTTGTTGGAGTAAGGCGGGTCCCTGGGGATGTGGGAGTTGCCCGATCGCCAAGGCTAAGCGGTAACGCACTTGCCAATCTGGATCGTCAACTAAGGGGGCTAAAAGCGTTAGTGCTTCAGGATTGCCCAATTCCCCCAAGGCACTGATGGCGGCGGTGCGAATCAAACTATTGTCGGAGGCTAAGGCAATCTTCAACAGGTCAAAGCCTCGATGATCACCCATTTCCCCCAACGTTGCCACAATGCTCATCTGTAGTAACCATTCTGGGGTTTCTTCATAGGCTTTTTGGAGATCTGGATAGGCCGCCGTTAACTTTAACCCCCCGATCACATCCGCCGCCACCGATTGCACATCAACTTCAGGATCGTTAAACAGGCGATCGCGCAATAATACCAGCGCGGCCTCTAAGTCCGCTTGTCCCGCCGGGTCTAACTGGCTCACCGCTGCATAACGGATGCGAGGATTGGGATCGTTGACCAATGGCTTAAGCAGAGGAAAGGCCGTGGCCGGATCAAGTTGTCGCAGTTGGTTCAGCCCCCGAACTTTATCGCTAAAGTTATCGGAATTCAGTAAGGTTTGGAGGTTTTCTAAAGAATGCGTCATAAGAAGCGAAAGACAATAACGGTAGAATGGCGCCCAATCGTCACCTCCTCAGGGGAACCAACCAACGGGCACCGGCACCTTAAATTCCATCATCAAAAACCTAGATCTGAAACCTGCCCCATTAAAGCTATTGGCGAGACAATCTTAGCACCAAAAGTGACTTACACAAATAAATGCCATAATATCAACCGACAACGCAACTGATGCGTGAAAACCAAACCATTCCTGTTAATCATCGCCGTGGTTCCTTCTGACACTGTTCTAAAAACGCCCCTGCACCCATTAATTAGCCAGCAAACAGCGAAATTCACCACCTTCGCGGGTTGGGAAATGCCGGTACAATTTGCCGGTCTTAAGCACGAACACCAAGCAGTACGGCAGGCAGTCGGCATGTTTGATATTTCCCACATGGGCAAATTCATCCTGACGGGGGAAGGGACGTTAGCGGCGTTACAACGGTTGGTGCCAACGGATTTAAACCGACTTCCCCCCGGCAAGGCCCAATACACAGTCTTATTGACTGATCAGGCGGGTATTATTGACGACATTATCATTTACAACCACGGCCAAACCCCGGCTGGGCAAGAGCGTATCACCTTAATTGTCAATGCTGCCACGACGGGCAAAGATCGCGATTGGTTACGTAGCCATTTACCGGCGACGATTACGCTCAATGACATATCCCGCGATCGCCTACTCATTGCCCTGCAAGGCCCACAAGCAATGGCAACCTTACAGCCACTCATCGATCAAGACCTGGCCCCACTGCCGACGTTTGGTCATCTCACAGCGACCCTCGCTGGGGAGACCGTGTTTATTGCCCGCACCGGTTACACCGGTGAAGATGGCTTTGAAATCATGATCTCGCCTAACGCTGGGCAGCACCTCTGGCAAAGCTTGGGAGATCAGGGGGTGATTCCCTGTGGTTTAGGGGCCCGGGATACGTTGCGCTTGGAAGCGGCGCTGGGACTATATGGTCAAGATATGACCGAGCAAACGACCCCTTTGGAGTCTGGGCTAGGGTGGCTAGTGCATTGGGATAAATCGGTGGATTTTATGGGGAGAGAGAGTCTCGAGCGGCAAAAATCGCATGGCGTTACACAACGCCTCGTGGGTCTGGAAATGCAAGGCAAACACATTGCTCGCCCTCATTACCCGATTGTTCACAATGATCAAGCCGTTGGCATTATTACCAGTGGAACCCTTGCT
>JBEAQB010000278.1:0-3129 GCA_041164125.1 Cyanobacteriota bacterium | reverse complement strand
CCACTTCTCCCGCTGCATCCACAATGTTGGGGACGTATTGATCCAGGGTTTCAATCAGGGTAAAACCGACTGCCGATGCTGTCCCAATTAAAATTCCATCTAATGGCTCTTCTACGCCAATTTTCCCCCGCCAACTTGGACTACTCAGTGTTCCCCAATATAAGGCAATGAAAATAGGAATTGCCTTCAAAAGTTCCTCTGCCATCCCGGCTCCAAAAAAGTGTGTGATGAAATGGGTGATGAAACTAGCCTCTGTTGACAGGGCAAACACATCGCCAGGGAGGAGTTCCCGGAAGAGAGACGCAATCAAGATCCAAACGGGAGTGTAAAGCAAGAGCATCGTGCCAATCCCAGAGCCCATTAACAACCACCAAGGCTTAGACTTGCCACAGAGTTGATAAATAAAATAATAGGCAATTCCGGCAATATAAAAGGCAAGAATCACCGAAAACACTTTAAAACTGCCAATGAAGACAAACATTAAAATGACAGAAATAACGGTTAAACTTGCTGGAATCAAAAACGCTTTTTGCTTAAGATCTTTCCCCGTAGATAAAATCGGAATTAATTGTGTTAGTGAGGGGGAGGTAGCAGTCTTGCCATCAGTGGGAGAGCGCGGTTGGGGCGTAGGGGAAGTTGATAGATTCACCGGCGTTACCAGCGGCGGGGGGGCAATGGAGGACAAATTTTGGGGATTCTGACCAGGCTTGAGGGGGATCGTGGAGACTGCGCTACTGCTATACTCAATCGAAAATTCGGGTCCTGCTTCTCCGAGACGAATGCGATCGCCTGACTGTAATATCTGAGGCTGAGTTATTAGGTTGCCATTGACATAAGTTCCATTGGCGCTCTTTTGATCAACGACTTCCCAAAGAGAGCTACTACTATGACGAGAGGGACGAATTAAAGCATGGCGACGGGAGACACCCTCATACCGATAAGCATCTAAAGCGAGGGTACAACTGGGATCTCGCCCGATTATAACCTCTTTTCCTGCTTGTAACGGGTGAGGAGAAAGAAGAGAAATACTGATTTCGCCACTGGATAGCTGACGCAACCATGCCACTGTTTTCGCCATCGGTCATTCCTCTTGGGTCAATAATAGATTTAGATCAGAACCAAGTTCAACAGTCTAAAATGCGACGACGACACGAAGGGTGTTTAGATACTCGTCGCAAAGATGGATATCCACCTGATTGCCTGCAAACACATCTGCGGATAGTTGGTCGGCAAATTCTTGAGCGATCTGAATAAGATCTTGATCATTTTCAAGGCCCTTTTTAATAACCATCCTGAACTCGTAGGTATTTCCAACCTTATTGAGCTGAGCGGTTTTCTCATTTCCGTCGAAAAATTCTTCAGCGACCAGATACTGCCCTAGTCGGTCTACTTCATCTGTCGTAACCGCAGACGTATAATACAGTTCTCCTTCGTTGAATTTGACTAATTTTCCGTAGTTCTGACCACAGCCGGGAGTGATTAGTATTGATACAAGTATGATCAATGTGCCAATCAGGTTAATATTTTTCATTTTTGTTGTTCTTTCCTATGTTCTAAACAAAATAATCAGAAATCATACAGAAAATCTCCCTAAAAAACAACCCAGAGTGATGATACTTAGTGATCTCAAAATTTCGTAATAAGAATCACTGAAGACTTCTTGTTCTTTTCTCTGTATAGGAAATCCGCACGATGACGCACTCGCAATCTTGGCTAATTGTTGACAACGAGAGTGGCTGTGGTGCGACGACTACTCTAGTGTCAACACCAAACGAAACCCCGCGTCATAAAATGAGCCATCCGGATTTACAGCAAGACGCGAAGCAGAGCGAATTTGCCGAATATTTGACTCAGAAGACCCCCCCCGAAGCACTTTGTAGCCTTGACTATTCCCTGTCAACTGGGCACCACCATCAGTTGGCGCATCAGCGTAGTTATTCTGCCAATAATCTTCAACCCATTCCCATACATTTCCATGTACATGATACAAACCCCATGGATTGGGGTAGAGACTATCCACCTCTTGCGTCGGTCTTCCTGATTCCTGGACTTCGTTAGAGTTTAGGTCTGATGCTTCATTGAAATTCGCCAACCTAGAGTTAATCGTCTCTCCATAGCTAAAAGGGCTTTCTGTTCGTGCCCGTGCAGCATATTCCCACTCCGCTTCTGTTGGTAATCGGTAGTTCTTCCCCGTCATTTCGTTTAGGCGATCAATAAATTCCTGGGCTTCATACCAGTTTATATGTTCTACTGGCAGATTGATGCCGTTAAAGTGAGACGGATTAGTCCCCATCACTGCCTCGTATTGGGCCTGAGTTACCTCAAATCGTCCCATCAAAAACGCTGGTACTGTTACCCATCGTTTTGGGTCCTCATCATCGTTTCGCCCTACTTCACTTGCTGGTGAACCCATTACGAAGCTTCCCGCTGGTATCTTCACCATCTCCAATGGGACTGCCCCTGGTGGCAGATTCATTGACTTCTCAACATACACTTGGGCACTTTCCGCAAAGGAGGCAATGTTTCCCGCATCATCAATACGTGCACTACGGTAGCGGTAAGTATCTAATGGTATTGATTGATCTGGAGATGGAGGCTCTAACCACACGGCAATTAGCGCTAAGCCCAACACCCCGCCCAATACCCCAAGTCCTAATCCCAAGGGTAAATACAACATCCATTTAGGTGTTGCTGCATTTGACCGACCCTGAGAATTTTTCCTGATTGTGTTCTTGTTATGTCCTTCATTTAACTGCACTGTTTCTGGGACAGCCGCTTCAGCCAGTGCAACAGTCTCGTCGTATGCTGTTGAGTATCCTCGTTTCTCCTGTACCGTCGCCGGGACGGTTGCCTCAGACGGTGCAATCCGATCCAAATCATTTAATACCTCTACCACTGTCTGATAGCGACTTCTGAAGTCACAAAGCACCATCTTGCCCAATACTTCGATGAACTGAAGACTCACTGGCGATCGCACTTGCTCCTGCCACATAAACTCATAGGTTCTTGGATCTTTGGGGATTCTTAAAGGATCCTTAATACCGGTTAATGCCATAATTCCCACTATTCCTAACGCAAAAATATCACTGTTATACTGTGGGTCTCCTGCCATTTGCTCTAAGGGAGCAT
>JBEAQB010000277.1:0-5920 GCA_041164125.1 Cyanobacteriota bacterium | reverse complement strand
GTAGACCTACAAAATCGTCTGCAAGTCCTACAACAGGCTTTGCCAGCACTAGAACAGCAATTACACATTGAACAGCAAAAACTCACTGCCCTAGAAACCTCCCAAACCCATCAAGACTGGCAAGTCATCCAAACTCAAATCCGCGCAACAGAAGCCGATTATCGGCAAAAGGAACAAGCCTTACGGGAGGGAGATCATCAACTCAACCAATTACACCATCAAAGCCAACGGTTAGAAGAAAAAATTCACACCGCCCAACAACAGATTGCCCATCACCAAACCCAGCACCAAGCCTTAGGGCAAGAGCAGGCCCAACGCCAAGGGGCCTTAGCCACCATCAATACGGCGATCGCCGCCACGGAAGTTCAATTTGAGCAGTTAACCGAACAATTGGGTCAAGCCAAAAAAGACCGTGATCACCTAGAACAGGAATTGAACCATCTAAGAACCCATCAACAAGAACAACAATGGCAACTCGAAAAATTGCAAACCAGCCAACAGACACGTCACGAAACGTTAAACCAACTAGATGGCCAATTAGCCACCCTAGCCACGGAATTACCTGACCCGGCACCGACCATTCCCTTCTTACAAGACCAGGATGAAACCACCTTAGACTTTGCCCAACGCCTCGACACGTTACAAAAATCCATTCGTAACGCCCAAAAACGTCTAGAAGCCATGGAACCCGTCAATATGTTGGCGTTAGTAGAACACGAAAAAACCCAGGTCCGTTTAACCGAATTAACGGCAAAATTACAAACCATTGCCGCAGAGCGCACTGAACTATTACTCCGGATTGAAAATTTCACCACGCTTCGACGGCGATCGTTTCAAGATGCCTTCAATGCAGTCAATAAAAACTTTCAGACCATTTTTGCGGAACTCTCCGATGGGGATGGTTATTTACAATTAGACGACCCAGAAGACCCCTTTAACGGCGGTTTAAACCTAGTTGCCCATCCCAAGGGCAAGCCCGTACGGCGGTTGAGTTCCATGTCCGGTGGGGAAAAATCCTTGACGGCCTTGAGTTTTATTTTCGCCCTGCAACGTTACCGCCCGTCCCCCTTCTATGGCTTTGACGAAGTGGATATGTTTTTAGATGGGGCCAATGTGGAAAAGTTAGCCAAAATGGTCCGCAAACAAGCCCAACAGGCCCAATTTATTGTGGTCAGTTTACGGCGTCCCATGATTGAAGCGTCAGAACGCACCATTGGTGTCACCCAGGCCCGGGGGGCTCACACTCAGGTTTTAGGGATTAAGTTGTGATTGGGGGAACTTAGACAGTAAACGCTGGGTTGGCCGTGTTGGCCGTCCGCCCCCGACAGTGCCCTAATCGCGACTTTCCACCGATAAAGGCGAGGGGAAAGCCCTCACCCGTGGCAATTGTACTTGCTCCACAATGGGGGTAAACCCTAACCATTGTCGGGATAATTGGGCAAACTGCTGGGGACAACCGCTGACGGTGAAATGGGTAGCCATAGACATTTCTGCATTCCGTAGTCCCATGACCTCTAGTTCCTGACGGGCCGCTTTGACCACATAACTGGCGGGATCAACTAACCGCACCTGGGCCGGTAAAATTTGCCGAAACACCGGGGTAAGATGTTGGTAATGAGTACAGCCAAATACCAACGTGTCGATATCTGCGTCTAAAAGGGGTTGAAGATAGCGTTGGGCGATTTTAAGGGTGTAGGGGTCATGGAGTCGATTTTCTTCAATTAAGGGGACAAACTCGGGGCACCCCATTTGCCAAACCATGGCAGCCGGGTTGATTTAATGAATGGCGTTGCGGTAGGCATTACTGGCGGCGGTGGCTGGCGTCGCAATCACCCCGATTCGATTTCCTTGCCGGACTGCTGCGCGAGCACCGGGTAAGATAACGCCCAGGATGGGCAGAGAAAATTCCTGTTGAACCGTTTCTAGGGCAAGGGCCGAGCTAGTATTGCAGGCCATAATCACCATTTTTACCGGTTCTGCCGCCATCCAAGTGAGGATTTCTCGCACATATTGGATAATCTCTTGTGGGGATCTGTTGCCGTAGGGTAGCCGGGCAGTATCGCCAAAATAAAGAATAGATTCCTTAGGTAATTGTCGATAAAGCTCGCGTAAAACGGTTAATCCCCCCACACCACTATCAAAAACGCCGATTCGGCTACGCTGGGGCTCACGCATTGTTTATGGGGCTATATCTGGTGATTAAAGAAAGATGTTTGCTATTGAAACACGAATAATCGGGGAAGTAAATAGACGTCAAGGGGTTAGGTCTCCATCAGGATGCAGTGTTGGTGAGTTTGAGTGTTAGGGACGTAGCGGCGTTATCTTTGTTGCAAATATTCCAAAATTCCTCTGGCGATCGCCTGGGCCATCTGCTGTTGGAAGGCTGGATTGGTCAATTTGGGGTTATCCTCGGCCCCCGTTAAAAAGCCGGTTTCCACTAGGGTAGAGGGCATACGAGAATTCCGTAACACGTAAAAGCGCGCTTTACGGACTCCCCGGTCTTTGATATCCATCGAACGGATAACATGGCGGTGGATGGCCTGGGAAAGCCCCGGACTACCATAGTAATAAATTTCAAACCCATTGACATCAGGACGCCCTTTCCCCATGGAGTTAGCATGGATGCTGACAAATAAATCTGCCCCGGCCCGATTAGCCATATCAGTCCTGCCTTGCAAGCTGACAAAATAATCACTCGTCCGTGCCATGAGTACCCTTACCCCCTGCTGTTCTAAATATTGAGCAACGTATTGGGAAATCGGCATAATCACCTGTTTCTCTTGCACCCCCCCCAAACCGATCGCCCCGGGATCCTTGCCACCATGGCCGGGATCAATAAACACCAGACGGCTCCCCTGGGGAACACGGGGCAGTGTGTTGGTCGGGGGAGAAAAGCTGGGTTGGGTATTGGCCGGGGGTGATACCACCGCGATCGCCTGTTGTTCCAGGTTGGGGCGAGACTGACCCGGTGTGATCGCTGACGTAGGCGGCCGCTGGGGCAGTAACTCCAGGGCATAGATGATTCCCCCGGAGCGGAATAACCGTCCAAACCGCCTATCCGCACCAGGTTTAACCACAACTAGAACCGTATCAGGGGTTTCTTGACGGATAGTGAGCTGAGCGATGGGGCCATCAGTTTTGAGGGTGGGATTTTGGAATTGTGGCGCCAATTGGGCACGGATAATACGCACCTCATAATTACCCGTCAGGCGATTGAGGGTGCCACGGGCCTGGATGTTGCGATCGCCACGGATGAGTAATTGACTATCATCGCGGGTTACGTCAACTGCCATAATCTTAGCCAGATTGGGGTTAGCCACCGCCTGAGACTGGACAACCGCGACGCTCCCCTGGGATGCGCGATCTAACATCGGTGACCCTGTACTGGCAGAAATCGACTCCGATCTCGAGGATGGGGAGGTCTCCTGAGACCGGCTACTCTGCTTTGGGAGCAGAACAATGCCTCCTCCAATGCGACTGTAGTAGGCATTCCAGCTCACCTCACTATCCTCTAGGACCAGAGAGAACCGCGGATTAGACGCCTGATCGGAAAACTGAATTTCACTAACCCCAAATTGATTAATCGGCAGGGTGCGCCCCACCAACCCCTGGGGGAGAACAGCGCCCCCTAACTCGACATCAACGAGGTTTTGACGGGAATCTGGCTTAACCCGGATTTGATTATTGCTGCCATTTTTGTCGAGTCGTACCAGTAGGCCACTAGACGTCACCTGCACATTTTGGTTGGTGCTGGGATTGGGATTGGTGTTAGCCGGTAAGCGACTTTGGGGGCTAACGGGATCGGTTTGAGGCGGTAGCGTGGGCGTCACGGGGGGCGCTAATTCCGGGGGGGGGAGTTCCACCACCCATTGCGTCGGTGTGATCCCCCGGACTTTTACTTTTTGCGGATCAACGGTGTAGCCTCTGTCTAACTCAATCACCACCCGCGTTGTAAAGCTATCCGGCTCGCCAATGCGAATTTCCCGGATCTTCCCCCCCCCTGGCTGGCGGACCGTCGGACCGTTGAGGGTCGTCCCCGGTAAGTCCACCACAATACGGGTTGGGTTGGGAATTAATTGCGCTGTCGGCTGTACCCGCGAATTGGTATTGAAGGTGAATCGGTTTTGGGCAGCATTAAAATTCCAGTTAACCAATTGACCTGCCATGGCGGGCAGGCTGGTTAACAAAACCGATAGAAAAGTAAGAACAAGACCGGACAATCGTGACATAGGGATTTCTCAACTCAAATAACCGCTTAACGAATCTTTTGTTCTTTAACCGTTAACCTGTTTGCATGGGGCAACGACGAACCATTATTCACTCAGCGGATTTTTCCTGCGCGACGGGGGAGCAGGCATGGCGTTAGCCCATTGGGCAAATAGTCTGGTAGATGGTAACTGCAACAGAGTTCTCAACGCAAGCGTATTAAGCTTAGCGATGATGATGGCCCTGGATCATCATCTGCGTGACTATAAGGCGATCGCCACAAGAGAATTGTCGAAAAGATCGGCCCTGAAGTTTCAGGCGTTTTACCCCACCGCCATAGCAGAGGAGAAGGCAGGGTGGCAGCCACCGTCAATTATGCTAGCCTGACTAGGTTGGGTTTCGGAGGCTTGCTTTTACTCCTGTGACGTTAACCTGCCCGCTTCCCCTTGATCGTTATCCCCATGTGTTGCTGGCCCATGGTGGTGGGGGTCGCTTGATGCAACAGCTACTTAACCAAGTTTTTTTGCCCACCTTTGGCACCTCACCGGGCACTAGCCACGATGCCCAAGTCTTTACGGTCCCCCCAGACAAAAAACTGGCATTTACCACCGATTCCTACGTGATTAATCCCTTTTTTTTTCCGGGCGGAGATATTGGTTCTTTGGCGGTGCATGGAACGGTGAATGATCTGGCCATGGCTGGCGCAACGCCACACTATCTGAGTGTCGGGTTCATCCTCGAAGAAGGGCTACCCATGGCTACCCTCTGGCAGGTGGTTCAATCGATGCAACGGGCCGCACAAACCTGTGGAGTCGGCATTTTAACGGGTGATACCAAGGTGGTGGAACGGGGCAAGGGGGACGGTATTTTCATCAACACCAGCGGTATTGGCATCCTCAACCATGGCCAAACCATTCATCCCCAACAGGTTCAACCCGGCGATCGCCTGATTGTCAGTGGGGACTTGGGCCGCCATGGCATGGCCATTATGGCGCTGCGGGAAGGGTTAGACTTTGAAACCACCCTTGAGAGTGATTCGGCCCCAGTTCATCGCGAAGTTGCCCAGATCCTTGATGCCCGGATCCCGATCCATTGTTTGCGGGATTTGACGAGGGGGGGGCTGGCCAGTGCTGTCAATGAAATTGCCCAGGGTGCCGGGGTCACCATTCACTTAGAAGAAACCTCGATTCCTGTGCGGGAGGACGTGCAGGCCGCCTGTGAATTATTGGGCTTTGATCCGCTATATGTGGCCAATGAAGGTCGCTTTTTGGCGATCGCCCCCCCGGAATCAGTGGATCCGATTTTACAGATCTTAAAAACCTATCATCCCCAAGCCACGGCGATCGGATCAGTAACGGGTAAAAGTGATCAAACACTGGGATTAGTCAGCCTCACCAGCCGCATCGGTGCGCCCCGCCTATTGGATATGCTCAGCGGCGAACAATTACCCCGCATTTGCTAGGTTATTGAATGAAACTCCCCCAATCTTTACTTTTTCCTTTGGCAAAAGCGGAATATTTACTAACCCGTGTCGCAGATCCGGGCAACGGAGGTGATAAACAAAACTATTGGCAAAATATTTTGGGCTTTCAGTCAGCAGACGCCATTCGCCAAGCCATTCTAGCGGAAATAACAATCGCCAAACTACAACCGAGGGGTAATCATCCCTACGGCGATCGGTTTGTTGCTACTGTTCAAATTAATACGCCAAAAG
>JBEAQB010000276.1:0-4232 GCA_041164125.1 Cyanobacteriota bacterium | reverse complement strand
ATGCTTCCGACCTCTTATTTGTTAAACGCATTGCAATGACGACTTTTCCTGACCCCATGCCTGCGTCTAATGTCTCATTGCAATTTTTGCTGTTTATTGACGACCGTCCCAATTCCCAGGATAGTGTGCGGGACATCCGACGGTCATTAGCCGCCTTACTGGCAGGGTATGACTACGAGCTGCAAATTCTCGAAATCAGTCAAGATCCTCATTTAGTCGAACATTTTCGCTTGGTTGCTACCCCTTCCTTGGTCAAAGTGTTTCCTGAACCCCGTCAAATTCTTGCGGGTAGTAATACTGTTCAGCAATTACAAAAATGGTGGCCCCGCTGGGAACAGGATTTACAGTCTCTCAATAATAGACCCGCATTATCGCTACCACCGAGTTGTCCTCGGGAAATTTCCTCCGTCGGATATTCCAGCGAACTGATGAAGATGTCGGATGAGTTGTTTTTGCTACAGAAAGAAAAAGAAGAATTGTTAGAGCAAATGCGCTTTAAAGATCAAATCTTGGCCATGCTCGCCCATGATTTGCGGAGTCCCCTTACCGCTGCATCGATCGCCGTTGACACTTTGGAATTGTTGCAACATAAACCCCCAGCGGAACAGAAACCAGAATTACGCTCCCAACTGTTACACCACGCACGGAAACAATTTAAATTAATGAATCGGTTGATTGCCGACATCTTACAAGCGTCGAAAAACCTCAATGCCCAATTTGAAGTAAAAGGCTGCGCTCTGTGTGTCACTGCCCTCTGTCAAGAGGTCTTGGAGATGTATCAAGAGAAATTACGGGAAAAGCAATTGACCCTAGACTGTGATCTCCCCCAGGATTTACCTGCCGTATTTGCGGATGAGGAACTCATCCGCCAGGTGATTGTCAATTTGTTGGATAATGCCATTAAGTATACGCCGCCCCAGGGGAAAATCAGCGTCAGCGCACTTCATCGCACCACCCAAAAAGTTCAAGTTAGTATTATAGACAGTGGCCCTGGCATTCCAGACTCCAAGCAAGAGACGATTTTTGAAGGACATTTTCGATTACAACGGGACGAAAAAACCGATGGCTATGGGTTGGGGCTGTCCCTCTGTCGTAAAATTATTCAAGCCCATTATGGGCAAATTTGGGTCGATAGTCGGCCGAAACAAGGCAGCTCTTTTCATTTTACCTTGCCTGTTTATCGCTAAAGTGACAGATAATAATAATTAGACAAGCATTATGCCGTCTGCAGAATTTATTGATTATCCCTCTATTAGGTGGAAAGGTTGTGGTAACTCCAACGCTGAAAGCACCCAATCGCAATGGACGAGCCAGCATTATTGTTAATGCCAAGGTGAAGCAAGAAGGCCGTTTAATTGCTGCTTCTCCCGTCACGGAGCGCATGGTTAATGCCCTGAAAGCGGCGATCGTCAATCTATCCCCGGATACGATTATTGAAACCGTTGCCGTCGCCAGTCTATGGTCAGATCAGGCCCAACAACAAACCCAATTGGGGGGACGGGTTTATTGTCCCTTAACGATTCAATTACCCCAGTGGTTAAATTTTCCAGGGCAAGGCGTTTACCAAGCCTGTCAAGAAATTGCTGCTCGCCGTCAGTGGGTCAGTGAGCAACTTAATTTGCCCCTGTGTAATGATGCCCATTGGCTTGGCGATCATTGGTTACCCATCATTGTCACCATGGATGGCATTCAGTGTGCTCCCCTAATCCACGAGGGAATGATGCCCAATGCTTATGAGCTACTGCCTTGGGACATGACCCCCTACCAAGAACATCGAGATAACCTAGAACGTCTAGCCCATGCCTTAATTTCAACCCTAAAGGCGCCCCCAGGGGTTTACCTCTTGCAATTTAGCCTGGCTCGAACCCTCTTATTTGATCGGCTCTGGCCCTTTCCCGCCGCACCGGCGATCGCCACAATAGGCTATGACCAGCTTGATTTATTTGCTTACCACTGGCGGTGTTTGAATAACCTATCCCTGCCCACCTTGCCAAGTACCTTGGAGCGGCAACCCCAGGGAGCACTGCTCCGTTAGGGCATCTCGCCCCGGTCTACATTTGGGGTTATCGGGGGGAGAAGGATAAGCTACAACTGCAAACCTGAACGGCGTTGGGATTGCTAAAGCGGAAGCCTCCGCCCATCAAATCTTCCGCGTAATCAAGTTTTAAATTATTTAAATAAACTGCGCTCGCCCCATCCACGAGCACCGTCACCCCCTGGTTTTCGTATTCCAAATCAGTGTCTTCAATCTCAGTTACAAAATCGAGATGATAAAACCAACCGGCACAGCCCCCACGTTTGACCCCTAACCGAAAATGATGATGGGTCAGTTGACGGCTACGTTGCAGACGTTTAATTTCTTGGACGGCGCTGGCGGTCAGTTGCAACATAAAACAGCAAAAAGAACAGGAACGTTGGGCGTTTTGCCCATCCTATCAGGGGGGGATAGGATTTGTGCGGTTAATTGTTAGCGGCGGGCATAATCATCCTGAAAACGAATAATGTCATCTTCGCCTAGATACTCCCCATTTTGAACTTCAATCAACACCAGCTTGATCACGCCAGGATTCTCGAGGCGGTGGGGTGTGCATTGGGGCACATAGGTGGATTGATTGGCCTCGAGTAATTGTTCATTGTCACCACAAATAATTCTTGCCGTACCAGAGACGACAATCCAATGCTCACTGCGGTGATGGTGCATCTGTAGGCTAAGGCGATGGCCAGGGTTCACCTCAATGCGCTTAATCTTATAGCCTATGCCTTCTTCCAACGTGGTAAACGACCCCCAAGGGCGGCTGACCGTTTCAAATTGGCTCGCATCGACATAGGTCGGCATGGTAATAGACTGAGTAGGGGTAACAGAACTCACAGCCATCGTTTTTCCTCAACAACCAACAATAATTACAGCACTAAGCATTTGAATCTAGCATAGGTTAACATACGCTATCCCCCTCCCGGGCTCCTGCTGTGGATGCTTGCATCAGGATGCGCTATCCTCTGGTCAAGCAAAATCTGCCCCTCCTAACCCTGATGGCTAATTTGTTGCTCGGCCCATGCTTGCAATTCAGCGTAGTTGATTTTTCCTAAGGGCGATCGCCGAATTGCGGGGACAGGCAACCAATATTTAGGGCATTTGTGGGGGGCGAGGTATGTTTTTAAGGTCTGAATGACTTGCTCTAGGGTGAGAGACGGCCGGGAGACAAAAATTGCCGTCACCACTTCCCCCCAGTGGCGATCACCAACACCGACAATGACAATATCTTCAACTAGATGATGATCTAATAAGCAATTTTCGATTTCAAGGGGATCAATATTCTCACCCCCGCTAATAATTTGGCGATTTTGACGCCCAACAATCGTTAAATAACCATTTTGCCAAGATCCTAAATCATCTGTTTGCCACCATTCAAGGGGGTCTAGGTGGGGATAGTAGCCTAAGCATAATGCATCAGATTTGATCGAGAGTAATCCCGTTCCGTCATATTTGAGAGACTGATTAAATGAAGCACAATCGGCGGGGTTTAAGGCGACACTAACGTGGGGAAGAATTCGCCCGACTCCGACGTGCCCCTGCAGAAATTCCGTTGGGGTTAACGTGGCAATTTGGCCAGCTGTTTCAGTCATGCCATAGGTCGGTGCTAGGTTGATTTTTAATTCCCTGGCTTGGCTTAACAGTTCTGACCAAGCCGGTGCACCGCCTAAAAAAATGAGGGAAAATTGTTTTAAAAACTGGGGGTGGTGATGTAATAAAACGTTTAATTGGGTGGGCACAAGGGAGGTGACAAAATTGTCTAACGTCAAGGGAGGAGCCTGTTTCACCATGGCATAATCCATCACACAAAACTGACCATTCGTTAAGGCCGATCGCCACCATTGCATAAACCCACCGACATGGAAAAGGGGCAACAGGCAAAAAGAATTAATTTGTTTGGAGGGGGATAACAAGGGGCTTAAAAATTGTTGTAAGCCTTGGACTGCAGCGGTCAACGTTGATTGGGAATGGGCAACAAAGCGAATCTGCCCCGATGACCCTCCGGTGGGGAAGTACATCAATGGTTGATTGAATGAATGGACATTAAGTGAATTAAGTTGAGTCCCTGAAGAACAGCCTTGGAGGGACTGACCTGTTGATAACCAACGAGTTTCTCTGGCTGAACTTGCCCACAGACAATCGGGGGTCAATAATTGAGCCACCTGACTTAATTCATCAACTTGCCAGGTAGGATTGCCGA
>JBEAQB010000275.1:0-11170 GCA_041164125.1 Cyanobacteriota bacterium | reverse complement strand
CGTTGAACGCAAGGCTGACAGTAATCTCGCTAGCCTATTGGCTCAAACAGAAGCGCTACGCAATTATTGGACACAAAATTGGAGACTCTCGGAAAATCGTATCCAGGAGACGGCTAAAGTTGCTGACATCAGCCAATTTCAGTTTTCTCTCGTTTTAGCTGATGGCAGGAATCCTGAGCTACCAGCGGTTCCTAACACCAATTCTGTTAATCCGTCTCCCGTTCCCTCCCCAACCGTTAATGCTGAGGAGAGAGGAATTTTTTGATGCCCTTATGGTGGGCCAATACATGACCCGGTTACCGAATCCGTCGCCCCCTTTCAAGTAGCGCTAAAGTTAGCGGGATCCTGATCCAGACGATGTTTGCTGGGGATGGGGTCTCCTTGATTGTCTCCGACCAAAGCCGCTGTGGTTTCTAAGGCTTGCCGTAACTGTTTAGCAGCATAAATAGACATATCTCTGGGGACATTGAGACGATCTCGTAAATAACGCAATCCCACATCCGATCCCTGGGGCGGACAATGGTGTTGCCCGGTCATCAATAACGTTAACGCACAGCGGAGAGCCACATCGAAGCGATCGCTATGACAGGGATTGACGCGCATAATATTGATGCGGTGTTTAAGAACGCGGGCCAACGCTTCCTGTTTAACTGTCGCAGGTTCTGGGTAGGTGGCATCGGGCAATCCCCCCCAAGGTCCATGGTCCACCCGGCGTTGATTGCGTTGTGCCTGTTCCGTCTCATTGGACCAGCATCCCCCCATCTGGGGCGGCAAATCGTGGGCATGGGTATGAAAATCGCTTTGGGTACCACGATAGGTGACTCGGGCTTCCATCGCCGCAAACCAAGTGGATAAGCGGGGATTTTCTTCCCGTAGGGAATAGCCCTTGTAATAAAAGAGACTGGCATTCATGCGCTCTACATAGGGGGCAAAAACCACGTCGGCAACACTGAATTTACTTAAAAAATAGGGGCCGGTGGTTTGGGCCAATGCCGCCTCGACTTGAGTAACTACGTTAATGAACTGTTGACGACTGCGCTGATCGGCCCCGGGGAAGACGGACGGGCGGCATAACCAATGACACCAAACACGAAATAACTGCCGCTCCAAACGGCGTAGGGGTAATACACACGGATCCTGCATCCCCCACGCCAAGGGGCCAAACGCTGTTTCTAGCGCGAGTAAAATATCGTCGCTTTCCGTATAAATCTTGCCATCAAGTTCCAACGCGGGTAACAGGCCGGAGGGCACAATTTCTTTGTACCATGCCTCTTTTTGCCCGTAACAAAACATCGTCACTTTTCTAACGCGGTAGGGAATTTGTTTTTCCTCTAGCCAGAGCCACACTTTTTGACAATAAGGGCACCAGGCATGATTGTCTCGGTATAATGTCACCCTAACCGCGTTTTCTGATTGCCCAAACAACCTGAGGCAGGCTTGGGCATTGGTTGGGCCATTAACGGTGTCGACGGTATAGTCGCAGAGTGCTTCGAGGTCTGGCCAACTAAGGGGGGCATTATGCATGGCGAGCGATGACGGTAAAAATCTAAACTAACCGTTTATAATTTTACAAGTCTTTACATTTTGCTGAAAAATCTCAGCGCTAGTCCATCCTGTTTAAGGTTGACAACGCGCCCAGCCCCCTAAGTTATCCTAACAATAGAGTCTTCTGGATTCGGAGAATTTGGTTAACAAGTTTGTGGCTGACACCCCTCCCCCTTCCTCCCGCTCCTCCCCCCCTCCCTTGATTAACCCCTCCCCCGTTCGTCATGCTGGACGTTGGTCAACCTGGCAACGTCGACTTCGTTATTGGTATGTTCGTCTTTTGCGCCTGCAAAGTTCTCCCCATGCCTTGGCCAGGGGGTTGGCGATTGGTGCCTTTGCCGGTATGTTTCCATTCTTTGGGTTGCAAACGGCGATCGCCGTCATCTTAGCGATTCCCTTACGGGGCAATAAACTCGTGGCAGCGGCCGCAACCTGGATTAGTAATCCTTTTACCTACGTTCCTATTTTTTGGTTCAACTATAAGTTGGGTCAATTTCTGTTGCGCTCAGACGGGCCGGCTTTTGGGGATCTCGATTGGCAATCCGGTCAGATTCTGCAATATACCAGTAGTGCGGCGATCACCCTGTTATTGGGATCAAGCGCCGCCGGATTAGGGGTCGGACTGTGTGCTTATCTTTTGGGCTTAAAAGGGTTTAATTGGCTCCAGACACACCGCTCCCATTCTTTAAAATCTGTCAAAAAGCATCGATGATCAGACCATTTTCAGGTTTGATGATTGATGCTGGCGGGGTGGGCATCAGAAAGTCATGTTTAAAATATTTCACCAGCAAGCGTCTGGATATTAAGATTTCCCTAAGATATCGTTTCTCTTTGACAATAATTGCCACGATAACGTCGACAAAGCCTGATTTTTACGTTCGCTAAGATACCAAAAACTACGATGTAATCAAGTTTAGCGGGATTCTGACAGTAGTCATATTAAAAAAGTATAAGAAATTGTTCCAGTTTCCCAATTGTGGTTGAAGATGAAACTACGCAGTGGAGATCACAACGATAGTTTCCCCATCGAGACTTTCCCCTGATAGTTGATGATGAAAGTGCTAACTGTGCTAACTGGATAACAGTTACCAATCTCCAACAAAAACAACCTAAAAGTTTCTTAATCTTTTAGTGTTGATTTCAGCATTAATGGCCAGATAGATAACCATAATCTTTTTGCAACATTAAGCGACCCGTCTGCACTCTTCATTGCCGATATTGATGATTTGCTTTTCCACGACTGCTGACCAATCCTGAGAGGATGTTTGATTTATGAGTTTGTCCACCTACGCCACCCTGGATGGGAACGAAGCTGTTGCCCGCGTTGCGTATCAGCTCAGTGAAGTGATCGCTATTTACCCGATTACGCCTTCCTCCCCCATGGGGGAATGGGCCGATGCCTGGGCATCAGAACATCGACCCAACTTATGGGGAACCGTACCCTCTGTGGTTGAAATGCAGAGTGAAGGCGGTGCAGCGGGCGCTGTCCATGGGGCATTACAAGCGGGGACCCTGACAACCACCTTTACCGCCTCCCAGGGCTTGATGTTGATGTTGCCCAATTTGCATAAGATTGCGGGGGAACTCTCGGCGGCGGTGCTGCATGTGGCGGCCCGTTCCCTCGCAGCCCAGGCCCTTTCCATTTTTGGCGATCACAGTGATGTGATGGCGGCCCGGAATACAGGCTTTGCCCTCCTGAGTTCTAATTCAGTGCAAGAAGCCCAGGACATGGCCTTAATTGCCACTGCGACCAGTTTTGAAACCCGGGTGCCGGGACTGCACTTTTTTGATGGCTTTCGCACTTCCCATGAAGTACAAAAAGTGGAATTGTTGCCCGATGAGACCCTCAGGGCGTTAATTAAGGATGACCATGTTCTGGCCCACCGCCAACGGGCCTTAACCCCCGATCGCCCGGTGTTACGAGGGACGGCCCAGAACCCCGATGTTTATTTCCAAGCCCGGGAGTCGGTGAACCCGTTTTATGAACAATATCCCGATGTCCTCGCACGGGTGATGGCCGAGTTTGGGGCATTAACAGGACGTCATTATCACCCCTATGATTATGTGGGGGATCCCCAGGCAGAACGGGTGGTAATTCTGATGGGATCGGGGTGCGAAACGGCCCAGGAAACGGTGGACTTTTTGACCGCCCAGGGGGAAAAGGTGGGCTTATTGAAAGTGCGCCTTTATCGTCCCTTTGCTGGCGATCGCCTGGTGAACGCTTTACCAGACACGGTGCAAAGTATTGCGGTATTGGATCGGTGTAAGGAACCAGGGAGTGCTGGGGAGCCCCTCTACCAGGATGTGGTTACGGCGTTTGCGGAGCGGGGGGGACTGATGCCCAAAATTGTGGGGGGGCGGTATGGCCTCTCCTCCAAGGAATTTACGCCGGCGATGGTTAAGGGGGTGTTGGATCATCTGGCCCAGGCCAAACTGAAAAACCACTTTACCGTGGGCATTAACGATGATCTGAGCCATAGCAGCATTGACTACGATCCCCATTTTTCCACGGAACCCGCTTCAGTAGTGCGCGCCATCTTCTACGGTTTGGGATCGGATGGCACGGTGGGAGCCAATAAAAACTCGATTAAAATTATTGGCGGGGATACTCACAATTATGCCCAGGGCTATTTTGTCTACGATTCCAAAAAATCTGGATCTGTGACAGTATCCCATTTACGCTTTGGTCCTGACCCCATTCGTTCGACTTACCTCGTTAGTCAAGCAAATTTTGTTGCCTGTCACCAGTGGGAGTTTCTCGAACAATTTGCCGTCTTGGAAGCCGCGGTGGCGGGTGGCGTATTTTTAATCAATAGTCCCTACAGTCCGACAGAAATTTGGTCCCATTTCCCCCGCCCCATTCAAGAAAAAATCATTGAGAAGCGTCTCAAGGTTTACACCATTAATGCCGTTGAAGTGGCCAAAGAGGCGGGCATGGGACGACGTATTAACACCGTCATGCAGACCTGTTTCTTCGCCTTAGCCGGGGTTTTACCCAGGGAAGAGGCGATCGCCCAGATCAAGAAATCTATCCAAAAAACCTATGGCAAAAAGGGGCAGGAAATCGTTGCCATGAATATCAAAGCAGTGGATTCAACCTTAGATCACCTCTATGCAGTGCCCATTCCTGACCACGTCGATGCCAATGCAGCGGAATTACGCCCCGTGGTACCTGATAATGCCCCGGTTTTTGTCAAGGAGGTATTAGGAAAAATCATGAGTCGTCATGGCGATGAGTTACCCGTCAGTGCTTTGCCCTGTGATGGGACTTATCCGACGGCAACGACCCAATGGGAGAAACGGAACGTTGGTCAAGAAATTCCCGTGTGGGACCCTAATGTGTGCGTGCAATGTGGTAAGTGCGTCATTGTTTGTCCCCATGGAGTCATTCGGGCTAAGGTTTACGACGAAGAAGCATTAGCCCATGCTCCTGCCACCTTCAAAAGTACCGCTGCGAAGGACAAAGAATGGACCGGCTTAAAATTCACGATCCAAGTGGCCGCTGAAGACTGTACCAGTTGTGGCATTTGTGTGGATGTTTGTCCGGCCAAAAACAAAGCCCAGCCCCGTTTGCGGGCGATCAACATGGAACCCCAGTTACCCTTGCGGGAGCAAGAACGGCAGAATTGGGACTTTTTCCTGGACTTGCCCAACCCCGATCGCCTGCATTTGAACCTCAATAAAATCAGCCATCAGCAAATGCAGGAACCGCTGTTTGAATTTTCCGGAGCCTGTGCCGGTTGTGGTGAAACACCCTATCTGAAATTGGTGAGCCAGTTATTCGGCGATCGCATGTTGGTGGCCAATGCCACCGGCTGTTCTTCTATTTATGGCGGCAATCTACCGACAACGCCCTGGGCCAAAAATGCGGAGGGTCGTGGCCCCGCTTGGTCGAATTCCCTGTTTGAAGACAATGCGGAATTTGGCCTGGGCTTCCGGGTGTCCATCGATAAACAGACAGAATTTGCAGCGGAGTTACTGAAAACCTTTGCCGGGGAATTGGGGGATAGTATCGTCACAGATATTTTAAATAACCCCCAAAGCACCGAAGCCGACATTTTTGAACAACGGCAATGGGTAGAACAGGTTAAACAACGGTTACAAGGGTTGGAAACCCCCCAAGCCAGTATGTTCCGCTCCGTGGTGGATTATCTAGTGAAAAAAAGCGTTTGGATTATCGGCGGCGATGGTTGGGCCTATGACATTGGTTACGGCGGCCTTGATCACGTTCTCGCCAGTGGTCGCAACGTCAATATTTTAGTCATGGACACAGAAGTCTATTCCAACACCGGCGGTCAAGCCTCCAAGGCCACGCCCCGGGCCGCCGTGGCTAAATTTGCAGCGGGGGGCAAACCGTCTCCGAAAAAAGACCTAGGCTTAATGGCCATGACCTACGGCAATGTCTACGTTGCGAGTATTGCCATGGGCGCTAAAAATGAGCAGTCGATCAAAGCCTTGATGGAAGCGGAAGCCTATCCGGGAGTGTCTTTGATTATTGCCTATTCCCACTGCATTGCCCACGGTATCAATATGACGACCGCCATGAATCACCAAAAAGAGTTGGTGGAGAGCGGACGCTGGTTACTCTACCGCTATAACCCCTTACTCACAGAACAAGGCAAGAACCCCTTGCAACTGGATATGCGATCGCCAAAAGTACCCATTGATAAAACAGTGTATTCCGAAAATCGCTTTGCCATGCTCACCCGCAGTCAGCCGGCAGAGGCTAAGCAGCTGATGAAATTGGCGCAAAAAGATGTGAATACCCGTTGGGCCATGTATGAATATTTGGCGAAACGTCCCTTAGGGGCTGACGGTAACGGCAATGGCCATAGCGCAACTCCCTCCCCGGAGGTAACGGCAAAGTCCGTTTAGAATTGGCATCAAGGGGGGACAGATTGGCTGGGTCAATAAACCACCCATTAGAAATATCCCCAATCTATTAAAAGGAATTAACACCATGGACCTCACCACTCAATATCTCGGTTTAAGCTTAAAATCCCCCTTGGTGGTTGGCTCCTGTGCCCCCCTGACTGAGGATTTAGATAATCTCAAAAAAATGGAAGACAGTGGCGCAGCGGCGATCGTCTTACATTCCTTTTTTGAAGAACAACTGCGGCAAGAACGCCTGGAAATGCATCATCATTTAACCCACGGCATCGATAGTTTTGCAGAAGCATTAACCTATTTTCCGGAGCCGAAAGTGTTTCATGTGGGCTCAGAAGAATACCTAAACCATATTCGTCAAGCCAAGGAAAGTTTAGAGATTCCCATTATTGCCAGCTTAAATGGGTCAACGTTGGGAGGATGGTTAGATTATTCTCAGCAAATTGAAGCAGCAGGAGCAGATGCCTTAGAACTGAACATTTATTATGTGCCTACTGACCTAGATGTGCCAGGCGAAGAGGTAGAAAAAAATTACCTTGACATCGTCAAAACCGTTAAAGCCGACGTTAATATTCCGATCGCCGTTAAAATTGCGCCCTACTTTAGCAATATGGCTTACATGGCTAAACAATTTGCCGATCATGGTGCGGATGGATTGATTTTATTCAATCGGTTTTATCAACCAGATTTCAACTTGGAAACCTTGGATGTGGAGCCCCATATCCTGCTGAGTACCCCCCAGAGTATGCGCTTGCCCTTGCACTGGCTCGCGATCTTATATGGACGCATAGACTGTGATTTAGCCGCCACTAGCGGAATTCACCACACCACCGATCTAGTCAAAATGCTAATGGCCGGTGCTAAAGTCACCCAACTGGTCAGTGCGTTACTCCGCCATGGCATCGGTTACTTGGATACCTTAACCGCTAGTCTGCACCATTGGTTAGAAGAACACGAATATGAGTCCGTACAGCAAATGCAAGGCAGCATGAGCCAACTCCATTGTCCCGACCCCACGGCTTTTGAACGGGTGCAATACGTCAAAGCGCTGCAAACTTACGCCCCCATTTGGAAGGCGATCGAGCAGTATGAACCGATAGGCTAAATTCCGGCTTGCCCTAGGACCACCCTTTCCCCTGTAACGGCTCCGCAGAGATCGATAGCGAGGTTTTAACCCATGAATCCAAAACGTGTCGGGATTTTAACCAGTGGTGGTGATTGTCCGGGGTTAAATGCGGTGATCCGCGCAGTGGTAAAAGCCTCTACCCTAAAGGGTTGGGAGGTCTATGGTATCCCCTATGGCACGGATGGCTTCATGGAAATTGCCCACGGCCACTGTCAAGCAGGGGATTTATTGCTCACCAAACACGGCTATACCCTACCGGGAATGCTGAAAGGGCTAGATGTCCTACAGTTTCTCAGTGGTAGCATATTGGGCTCCTTAAGCAAGGGACACCCGGAACAGCCAGACATAGCCGCAGCAATTTTAAAAGGCTATGAAATGCTTCAGCTAGATGCCCTGATTGTTATCGGTGGCGATGGCAGTTTAGACATCATCTATGACCTTGCACAGAAGGGGAATTGGCAGATGATTGCTATTCCTAAAACCATTGATAATGACGTCCCTTTTACCGATGTGGCGGTGGGGTTTAGTACAGCGGTGGATGTCGTCACCCAGGCCCTTTATGATTTAACCTTTACCGCCGCCAGCCATGAGCGTATTATTATCGTCCAAGTCATGGGTCGAGATGCTGGCCACCTAACCCTACATGCGGGCATTGCGGGAGGGGCCGATATCATTTTAATTCCTGAAATCACCCCCGCTCTGACCCCAACAGTGATTGAAGGGTGCTGTCATCAACTGGTTAATTTACGTCAATCGGGCCGTCATTTTGCCTTGATTGTCATTTCTGAAGGCGTCAAAGATCAGCAACAACAGAGAGAAAAGTATATTGCCGACTATTTGGCCGTTACCCTCTCGCAGAAAAATCAAGAACTGTGCCAACGTCTAGGTCAAGATTTCTGTACTTTAGCCCGTTTAGATGTTCGTGCCACCACTTTAGGGCACTTACAACGCAGCCGCACCCCCCTTTCTTTTGATCGTTTATTAGCGACGGCATTCGGCATCAAGGCAGTGGAATTGATCGAGGCCGGTATTTATGATCAGTTTGTCATGTGGCGGGAAGGGCAAGTAAAACACGTGCCTTTAGCCCCGATTATTCAAGCCATTAAGGAATGTCACAAGGGTAAGGTCTGTGCCTGCCCCGTTGATCCCCAGGGATTTATGGTTAAAACAGCAAAATCATTGGGGATTTATTTAGGAGACAACCAGGCCACTGTAGGGGCGTTTGAGGCGGGATAACATTAATTGGGGAGAAAATGGCAAGCCGATCGCAACGCTTTTTGCAGTTCTGCTTTAAACACGATTTCACTGACTTCATAGGCCCCAAACCGTTTGAGATGGGGATTTTGTAATTGGGCATCAAATAGACAATAACCCTGGCGTCGCAGATGTTCCACTAATTTGACCATCGCGACCTTTGAACCCTCCGGAACATTGTAAAACATCGACTCCCCAATCAGGGCCCCCCGAATAGCAATGGCCAAAATCCCCCCCGCTAGGCGATCGCCTTCCCAGGTTTCAAAACTATGGGCCCAGCCCGCTTGATGGAGGTGATGGTAAACCGTGATTAAGGTGTCTGAAATCCACGTTTGTTGGCGGTTCGCACACCCCTGACAAACGGCGGTAAAATCTCGATTAATAGCAACGGTAAACCGGTTTTGATTAAGCACCCGTTGTAAGGATTTGGGATAACGAAACCGCTGATCTAACGGGATGAGAGCATGGTGATCGCTCTGATACCAACCCAATTGGTCATCGTCATCAGCCATCAAAAATAAGCCCTGGGCATATTGAGAAATTATGTAGTCTACATCCACCATTAACAACCTCAAAAGATAGCCGAGGGAAAGCCGTTAGCTGTCGTGTTTTTCCTAGCTTGGGGAGATACCGCACTAGGTTTTGAACAAACTACTTAAAAGCTAAGGTTTGCCATTGATCTTTCCACCAGTCATACCAATCAGCCCAAGCTGCTTCCAGCCGTTTGACATTGTTGTCGTACGTCAACGGATTAGGGATGGGAACAGGCATGGCCATAATCGTTAATAAACACCGGTTGTCGGTCAGGTTATTAAAGCCTAACAGCCATCCCACAATCCCCAGGGGAGAAATACCATATTGATAACGATTAGCGGTTAATTCCGCTTGGTCAAAGGTACTTTTTCCGGCGGCATTTAAACAGGCGCTTAAATAGGTTTTATCGGAATGCATGACAATGCCATAGGTTCCCTGTTCTGGACTGTTTCGGATATCTAACGTATTGGGACTGATGGGAATACCATTAAGCATCAGATAGTGATTAACGGCCCCAGATTTATTGATTTCTAAATGGGCTTGGACGGTTAATGTTTCACCATTGTTTGTATAAAAATAAACATACCCATCTTCCATGAGTGCATGGGGGGACTTTTTCCCCTGACTAGAGCGCAATTGCCAACCGGGTAGGGGCACAACTGGGGGATAGGACACTGACTCGGCCCTAGGCGACGTCGTTTGACCACGGCTGGGACGACCGATGGTGAAACCCACTTGCGCCAATACGGCGATCGCCAATAGGGCCACATAGCCAAGTCGGATGTTAGCGGGGGACACAGGGAGATTTTCCTTAATTTTCATGATGGTTAACCCCGGCTAGTGACGATAATTCCCCCTGAGGACGAACATAGGCAAACCAACAAAATGCCCCAAATAAACCAACCGAAATCATGGCAAACAATAAGCTCCCATTTTCACCATGCCAATAGTTAAAGCTTTGGCGATCGCCGGAATTCACCAGGATCGCTAATAACGTAATTCGCACCACATTGATGACAAACCCCAGTAGTGCAGCGAAGGTCAAGCTCACGCCCTTTTGCCCATGACTGATGGGAAGGAGGAAGAAAAAGAGAAAGGCAACGCTGAGCAGCAAAATGATGCTTGTTTCCCCAGAACACACCCCTAATACTTGAATCCGTCCCTGGGGTAAGGTAATAAAAAATCCCTCTCGATAGGTTTCAAAGCCGATGATATAGAGGAAAGCATTAGCAACTTTCGCAGTGAGCAGGGTTAAATTAATGATTTGTAAAAAGACGGCCGCTAATTTGGCATAAAGCAGTAACCCCGAAAGGGTAATTTCTCGCCAGTAGGTTTTGAGCGATTTAGCGCCTGACGCAATCAACACCAGACTAATCACGCCGATCACCGGCAGTAACCTCACACTAAAATCGCTGCTGCCTGCAATGTTTCTGAGTAAAATAAATCCTAGTAACATACCGCCGATCATCGAAGATCGCCCATCACTCCGAAGTGTCAACCCATGACGCCGCTCCCAAAGACTGTGTAGGAGCGTTAACCACATCAGCAAAGCCAGACTGAAGAGATTGTCATGATGGGCTTGATCGATGATAACGAGATTAAGGGCGGCTAATCCGAACAATAACACTATCAGCCAAAACTTGATGGTACAAGCGGATTTAAACCACCCTTTTGGATTAAGATAGCGACGAATGTCGAGCATCATCAACCTCAAAAATTGCAAGCTTGCAATCCATTCTGTCTAGTTGCAGTTTAGGAGAGGACAACATTAAAAATTAATGAGTTAATAAAGCTCAACAAGATTGCCCCTATCAAAGCGCTCCA
>JBEAQB010000274.1:0-9144 GCA_041164125.1 Cyanobacteriota bacterium | reverse complement strand
ATCCTCAAGCTGATCCGTGAAAAACGTTACCAAGACGCCGAAGCCCTCCTCCAAGAAGCCGCCGACATTTGTGATCAGGTTCGTAACCGCAGTAAACGGGACGACATCCCCGCCAGCCTTGGCGATCGGGAGGTTGCCCAGGCTTACTACGGCATTGTCTATAGCCAACTGAAGAACCACCATGCCGACCCCGAATTGAGTGCCCAGATCGCCCTGGGCATTGACGACATTATCCAGAAAAAACGCATTATCAACTGGCACAAAAATACTGATACTCAAAATCAAATGAAGCAAGCCATTGAAGACTTACTCTTTGATCAACTCGGTGTCGCTAAAATCAAACTTGACTTTGACCAAATCGATCACATTCTAGATAAATGTGTTGGCACTGCCGTTATCCGCTTACCCGATGCCTAAGCTCCCTCCCATCGAAGAACAGCATCAGTTTGCCCTCTACGGCGAACCCGTCTCCTATTTGCTCAAGAAAGGCGATCGGCGCACCCTGCAAATTGCTATCCATCCCGACAAAACCATTGTTGTCCATGCCCCCCATAACGCTAGACAAGAGCAGATTAATGCCGTTCTCTACAGGCGCAATCACTGGATCGATAAAACCCTCCGGGAAATCGATAAACTGCCGCCGCACCTCCCCCCACGTCAATACATCCCCGGCGAAACCCATCGTTATTTAGGACGCCAATATCGTCTCCACATCAAACACGGAGAACCCGCAAGTATTCGGCTCAAAGGGGGATACTTTCAAATTTTCGTTCCCAACCCCGACGCCCCCAGAAAAATCGAAGCATTACTCAACCAGTGGTATCGAGATCATGCCCAATCCATCTTCCAAAAGCACTTACAGGATTGCGTTCAACAGAGCAAAGCTATTCTCGATTTAGACCCAACGGCGATCGACCTTAAAATTCGCCGGATGCGAACTTGTTGGGGTAGTTGTAGGCAAACTGGCATTATTACCCTCAACCTAGAACTAATCAAAGCTCCTTCTGCCTGCATTGATTACGTCATCATGCACGAGCTATGTCACCTGAAAGAAATGAACCACAGCCTACAATTTTGGCAACTTTTAGCCCAATGCCTCCCTGACTGGGAAGCTCGGAAAGAGCAACTATCAAAAGTTGAATTACAAGCAGATTAGTCAAGCAGACGACAATTCCATACGACGTTTCTCTAAGCTATGGTTGTTTGTAGCAGAGTCGTTGCCAACTCAAGCAAATGCTGGGTCGCTGGCAAACTATCAATCACCATGGCTAGGCAGAGTAACATTAAGTAAAAAATAGAAAACTTGAACAAGCTACGGGCTAACTCCTTATCAAACGGAGACTGCTTGAGTTGCCAAGCTTTGGCTAAAAATTTTGCCCCCAACACAATGGCGATCGCCCCATAGACCCAGCCTAATTGGTGTAAAGGATAGACCAAAAGGACACTCAAGGGTACCACGAGCAGGGTGTAGTACCAAATGTGGGTAACGGTTTTTTCTTCCCCGGCAATAACGGGCAACATGGGGACATTAACTTGGGCGTAGTCATCCTTAATCATCAACGCCAAGGCCCAGAAATGGGGCGGGGTCCAAAGAAAAATGAGGGCAAATAATAACCAAGGCGTCCAGCTTAACTCCCCGGTTACAGCGGCCCAACCGACTAAGGGGGGGATGGAACCGGCTGCACCGCCAATAACAATATTCTGAGCGGTATGGCGTTTGAGCCAGTGGGTATAAATCAGCAGGTAAAAGACGATGCCCGAAAGGGCTAGGCAACCACTCAATACATTGACAAAGGCAGCAAAGAGGCTAAAGGAGAGTACGCCTAATACCAAGGCAAAAATTAACGCATGGCGGGGTTGAACCCGACCCGAGGGGATGGGACGGGCTCGGGTACGAAGCATTTCATAGTCGATATCTTGGTCGTAAATGCAGTTCAGGGTTTGGGCGGCGGCGGCGGCTAAGGTGCCGCCCAGCAAGGTAACCATTAGTTTCAATAACTCTACCCGCCCTTCAGCGGCGATCCACATCGACGCGGCTGTGGTGATGAGTAAGAGGGGGATAATTCTCGGCTTGGTTAATTGATAGTAACTTTTGAGTACCGCCGGTATGGTCTCGTGGTGGCGATGAATTTTTGTGGAAGTAACCATAGAGAATCCAAGTAAAGAAGGTTTGGGGAAAGGTCAAAAAATTGTTCTTGAATGTTAGAAGAACCTTTCTCAACGGCATCAAAAAAAGACTAAGCGTTTAAGCCAAGGCGGGATGGCGATGATCGCGAACGGCTAAGACGGCGATCGCCAGTAGGGTGCTCCAGAGACAAATGCCGACGCTGTGGTGGGCAACGGTAAGGGGTTCAATTTGCAAATGCAGTTTTAACGTGGCAACCCCGAGGAGAATTTGACCGCTGTATAGGGTCGCCGCCACTAATCCTAACTGCCGCAGTAAGGGGTTAAGGGCGGGGGTTCGCCAGGTATGCCACAGGGTCACGGCAACACCAATGCCGGTGGGCAAAACCCCCAGAAAATGGCTATGTAACACTTGGCAAACGGGATGACCGGCGATCGCCAGACATTGATGGGCCGCCCATTGGGAACCCACTAACGCGCCCAGTAAACATTGCAGGTAAATAATACCGGTACTCCCTAAAGCAACCCCGCGTAAGTTTCCTGCTGTTTGATGACTCTGGTAGGGCATCAGGCAGAGAGCAATGGTTAGTAGTGCCCCCAGAAAGGCCATGGCGGTTCCTAGGTGGGCAGTGACAATGTCAAAGCGGAGTAACTCAATCACGGTTAATCCGCCCAGAAGCCCTTGAATAAGGATTAACGCTAACGCGCCCAGGCTTGTCCAAGGCAGCCAACGGGGTAAAACTTGGCGAAAGCCCCAACTAAGACCCACCAAAATCAAGGTGCTGAGGCCAATTAAGGCGGCGTCTAGACGGTGGAACCATTCTAAAAAGACTTGCAAGTTCATCTGTTGGCTAGGAACCCATTGGCCGTAACAAAGGGGCCAATCAGGACAAGCTAAACCAGCATTCATCACGCGCGTTGCGCTACCCACCGCCATCAACAAAATTGTGGCAATCACCATTTTCCAAACAAGGCGCCGTATCCAAACTTGAATCGAGGAGGTCTGGCGGGGGATGGCAGTGGGCAGAATGGACTCAGTCATGGTTACCGTAAACGCCTGAACAATGAATTTTTGCAACGAATTCGGTGAGCGAACACTTGCGTTACTGTCAGATTCTAGCCAAGACTGCCAGGATGGGAAAGTGTCAAGAGCTACTCGTCTAGATTCTTTAGATTTACTTTAGATTAAGGAGTTGTTTTGTTTTGTTCTCAAAGGGGAGGAGATCAATTCGCCGCCAACCAATCGAGACGATCAGGAAACTGCGGAATAGATTGAATTAATTTTTGGGTGTAAGAGCTTTGGGGGGTTTCAATAATTGCAGTTGCAGATCTAATCGGTTCGGCTAATTGACCGTGATTCATGACCATAATGCGATCGCCCATAAAGCGCACTACGCTCAAATCATGGGAGATAAAAATGTAGGTCAGTTGTAAGTCCCGTTGTAATTCCTTGAGCAAATTCAATACCTGGGCTTGAACTGATACATCTAACGCAGAAACCGATTCATCGCAGATAATAAAGCGGGGATTTAACGCTAACGCTCTAGCAATGCAAACCCTTTGCCGTTGACCGCCGGACAGTTCATGGGGAAAGCGATCAAACCAAGCGGGGTTCAGGCCGACCCGCTCTAGCAGTTCTGTTACCCGTTGCCGTTGTTGTGGGCGAGAGTGGTGGGCTTGGTGAATAATCAGGGGTTCTTGGATGGCTTTGCCAATCGTCAAGCGGGGATTAAGGGAATTGTAGGGATTTTGAAAAATAATTTGTATTTCACGTCGTAAGCGTTGCAAAGCTCGGGATTTAGGTCCTAAGGAAAGAATGTCCTGACCATCAAACAACACACGCCCTGATTTGACTGGGGTTAACCGCAATAGGGCCCTGGCTAAGGTCGATTTACCGCACCCTGATTCCCCCACCAGTCCGAGGGTTTCTCCTGGGTACACGACAAAGGATAAATTATCAATGACTTTAACTTGACGTTGCTGGGTCCACAATCCCCCTTTGCCGTAACTGACGGTTAAATTTTCCACCCTTAGCAGTGGAGGCTGTTGTTGCAACTGTGCCAGGCGATCGCTTGCCTGGGCAGGGGAGATGGGTGGGTATTGAGGGGGCGTTTTCTGGGGATCGAGAAAATCCACCACAGTGGGCAGCTGCCTCAATGGTCTTTCTAAGCGGGGGCGACAGGCTAATAACCCTTGGGTGTAGGGATGACGGGGTTGATACAGAATTTTAGCTTTAGGTCCTTGCTCAACAATTTCCCCTTGGTACATGACCGCAACCTGATCTGCGATTTCATTAATGACCCCTAAATCATGGGAGATAAAAATGAGGGACATCTCTTGATGTTGCTTACATAAATCCCGTAATAAGCGCAAAATTCCGGCCTGCACCGTTACATCTAAGGCAGTGGTAGGTTCATCGGCAATCAGTAAACGGGGGTTGGCCGAAATGGCCATGGCAATCATCACCCGTTGCAATTGTCCCCCCGATAATTGGTGGGGATAGCGTTGCAAAAATTGACGCTTACGCCGTTGTAAAAAGTCCGTGAGAGCCTGATTGACTGGGGCGTCAGAGGATGGACCGTGTTCTAAAAATTCTTGTTCTAACGCTTCATCACTGGGGAGGACTTGGACTTCTTGTAAGAGGGCGATCGCCTGTTGCTGGGCTTGTTGTTTTGTAACGGTTTGATGGAGTCGAATGGCCTCGATGAGTTGAAACCCGATGCTAAAGACCGGATTCAGGGAACTCATCGGTTCTTGGAAAATCATCGCGATCTTACCGCCCCGGTATTGCCGCTTTTCTGCCTCAGGTAAAGGAACGAGGTTAACAGAGGACGTTGCAAATTTCGGCAGAAAGGAAATTTCACTGTGCGGTGCCACCCAACCCGGTTTTGGCACTAATCCCATAATGCCCAGGGACGTGACTGACTTCCCTGACCCCGATTCTCCGACGATGCCTAGAATTTCCCCCCGTTGCAAGTCGAAATTAATCCCTTTAACGGCCAAGAAGGTTTCCTGGGTAGCGGTATCCGGGAAGGCAATTTTAAGGTTGCGGACTGAGAGAATTGGGTCGGCGTTGTTCATTGACTCAAGGATGAGGAAGTAGAAAACAGAAATTAGGGGGAACCAAGGAAAAGGCCTCTCTTATCGTTGAGCCGTCAGGAGAAGCCTAGCGTCCTATCAATCACCAACATCAGTGCTGATGACCTTAACTCTATCACTGGTTAGAATCACAGCTATCTCCCTAGCAGTATTGCCCCGTTAGCGGCTAAACTTCATCTGGATCGACTGGCACAAAATCCAAATGGTTAAAGAGGGTCGTGACGAAGCTGAAGAGTAAAAAGGGCAAAGAGAGTACCAACACTAATCCCACTGTCGCTAAAGCATAAATGGGACGAGTGCTGCTCACCAGGGCGAGGGCCGATGCAAGGGATAGAAAAATAACAATTAACCAAACAATGATTTGCCCGTAGATGTCGCCAAAGGCTAAGGTGCAGACCATGCGGTATTTTGGCAATTCTTGTTCCATGGTGGTAAAATCCTGCAATATTATGGGGAAAGGGGTTAACCGCTCAACTAGCAGACGTCAAGGATGACCGATAGTCAAAGGGGTAATTGGTCAAAATTTTAGAAGATATTTCTGGTAGTGATGTTAATTTTTAACAAAAATATGTCGCAGCAAGCCCCTTTGCTCTACGGAAGGGATGTGCGTCTGACTGGACTACCTTAACTGAGGGCTGATCGGGGTTGCAGGCTTGGGAACCTGTCCCTAATGCGAATGATGAACTGTATTGATCATAGGGTGTTGTCTGGTCTATCGGGGAAAAATCTTGTTAAGCTAGAGACATAGTCAATAACTGTTTCGACGCTGACCAGCAAGGGGAATTTTTAGTGCTGCACCTTATCTATATTCTGGCTTTCACCGTGATTGCTTTCCTAGCCGTTAGTAACTTAATTCGTAGTTTGATTTCCGTCAGCATGGGAACTCAGCGGTCTGGCCCCAGCAATACCCCCCGTCGTGTTCGTCAAAGTAACCATCCTGAGTTATTTGACGATAACGGTGTACCCATTAATGAGCCCTTGTTGGTGATGCGATCTGTGAATGTAGATGATGCAAGACAACGTCTAGATGCTTTGTTTGATGCCTCTCCCAGTGGGACTCGCCAGGATGTGGAAGAAGAAACCTAGTCGGTAGAAGACCTGACTTTCCTAGCCTTGAAGGGGGCTGAAACCAACGGCATAGTTGGTTAAATTCCATTGCTGGGCTAGTCGTAGAACCTGCTGTCTGGCGATCGCCGTTTCAAATACGCTGGAAAAGATCACCTTAATCGGATGGTGGGTCAGCCACTGGTGTAGGCGGCGGGGATCACCCATAATTGCCCCCTTTAACACATAAATCCCCTCCCAGCCCTGATCATAGAGTCTTTGCAGTTGCGGCAAGCTCGCCACTGACTCATCGAGCGCAATGACTGTCGGGAAAGACTGGGCTAACGTGAAAAGCTCCCTAAGGTGATCCGGCGGCAAGGGTTGTTCCAGGTACTCAATTTGAATGGACTTGTGGATCACTTTTTGTTGGTGACTGAGGAGTTTGAGCCATTGTGTTGCTTCATCTAGGGTGAGACTGCCATTTGCATCCAGCCGGAGGTGAGTGTGTGGGGGAAGTCGTTGTAGCATGGTTAAAAACAACGCCTGTTCCGTGGCGATGTCTTCTATCCCAATCTTCCACTTCACTGTTTGACACGGGAGGTGTTGAACAGTCTCTAGATAGGTAAGGACTGATTTGCCAGTGGGAAGTAGTTGACAGTAGCGGAGGGATAGGGGCTCAACGAACTGCTCCCATAACCCCCATTCCGCACCGCCAAAGGCAAATTGACAACAGGGGAGATAATCGGGAATCGCCTGAATTTGGTCTGAGGTAATGCAACCGGACAATTGTTGGCAAAATTCTCGGGCTTGGTCTAAGGTTTCGGTGCCAAACCAAGGCAAGGGGGCAACTTCGCCCTGACTCGTTTGGCCGTGCTCATCGGTCAGTTGCAGGATAATACCCTCTCGGTGTGTCCAACAACCATAGGCTGTGGTCAGGGGAAATGCTAAAGGAACTTGGTAGGGATGCCATTGAACTTGATAAGGGGGATTCATCGGTAGGTGACAAAAAAAGCGAGAATGGGTCGTCACGGTTTTTAGGGTGACTTTTGATCTAAATTGATCTCTGCAAAATTTATGTTTTAAAGGCTTGCCATGTTTGATCTGCCGCGCCAATTTCAGCATCCTCAACCGCTTCAACCGGGCGATCGCCTAATGGTAGTTTCTACTAGCGGTAGTTTACGGGAACGATCCAGTTTTGATCAGGGCGTTGATCTATGGCGTTCATGGGGATACGACATTGTTTTTAGTGATCATTATCAACAGCAGATGGGATACTTGGCCGGTTCAGACGCCATGCGGCGGGCAAGTTTATGGCAGGCTTGGCAAGATCCTGATTGTCGCGGCATTTTATGTAGCCGGGGGGGCTACGGCAGTGCGCGGTTATTGGAAAACTGGGCTTGGCCACTGGGAGAACCAAAATGGCTGTTGGGATTCTCCGATGTAACGGGTATTTTATGGAGTTTGGCGAAAACGGGGATTGTAAGTCTGCATGGTCCTGTTTTAACGACCCTAGCCGATGAACCTGAATGGACGCAGGTCCGTTTACGTCATTATCTAACGGGAACTACATTAGCGCCGTTACAAGGTCAAGGATGGGGCGGCGGTAAGGTACGGGGGCGCTTGGTCGTGGCCAATTTGACGGTAGCCACCCATTTATTAGGAACACCGTGGCAGCCCAATTTACAAGATATTATTTTGGCGATCGAGGATGTGGGGGAAGCCCCCTATCGCATTGATCGGATGTTGACCCAATGGCGATCGTGTGGTGCCTTAGCACAGGTTGCTGGCATTGCTCTGGGTCGTTTTAGCCATTGTGAGGCCCCCTCGGATTTTCCCAGCTGGTCAGTAGAAGCCGTACTGGGCGATCGCCTTCGGGATTTAAAAGTACCAATTGTGGCGGATTTACCCTTCGGCCACGACGGGCCTAATGCAGTATTACCCGTGGGGACTTGGGCAGAATTAGATGGCGATCTCGGACGACTAACCTGTCTGGAGACAAATCCATCGCGTTAACCAGAACACAATTCACAATTAATGTTTCTCTTCCTCCCCCTGTTTGATGATGGGGGGAATTTTTTTTGTAATTTTTTAATCTGTATCAACCTGAATTCGACAGCTAAAATGTCGCTGGAGGCAAAGCTCTAAGTTTATAATCAACCCGAGCTCGAGCTCACATGTTAAGGGTGAACGCCCAAGGATGGAACGTTCCAGCCATCGCCAAAATGTTTGAGTGCCATGAACACACGGTGAGAGTGACAATAAGGCGCTGGGAGTCTGGGGGACTATCAGGGCTTTGGGAGGCTCTAGGGCGAGGTGCAAAAAGACGATGGACTGAGGCTGACATTGAACACATCGAGTATCATCTGCGGGAGAAAGACCGGACTTAAAATAGCATGCAATTATCGAGAATTTTGAGAGAAGAGCAGTCAGTGCATATCAGTAGCCTCAGTACAGGACAAAAACTTGAAAAGCTGGCAGAGAAAAGGTTTGATAGGAGTGAGAAAAAAACAGACAAACCCTCACGAACCAAATTAACGAAATTCGCGCCCAATTGCGGCGTTTGCTACGTATCCTGTGCAGAAAGACCTTAGCCGCCTGGTCGCATTGACCCCGCCGCTTTGGCTGTCCCCCGATTCGCTACACTATTCAAGGCACCTTTCGTGACAGACAGCGCCCGCATTGCTAGCGCCACAATTCCCCTATCAAAATAATGAATCAGTCTCAAGGCGATTCAGGATAAAGCGCTGGCGTCAGTGGCCGGGGTGAGCCCAACACGAGAGCTTTAACCTTAGCCAGGACTTTTTCTATTAACAGCTATGACCAAAAAGATCGCTCAAGATTCCTCGAACCAACAAAAATCACCAGCTGAACAAAAAA
>JBEAQB010000273.1:0-2554 GCA_041164125.1 Cyanobacteriota bacterium | reverse complement strand
ATAATTTCCCCGGCAAAATTTTTGGCAAACTGCTCGATCGCCTTGCGAGTGTGATTGGGATTGAGACTATCGGCCGCATCTGGGGCAGAGTCAATTTTCGGGGGAGGGGTTGTGGCCGTGGCAATCGTCGTTCGGGTCGGTGCTGGAGGGGGAGTCGGGGACTGGGGGATTGGAGGGTGAGAACGGGCCGGGGCGGGATTCGAGTCAGGTGTATAGGTCGAAATAGCAGGCGGACGGGAAGGGGGAACGGCGACTGGGGACGGGGTTGCTGAATTGGCAACCGTTAAGTTGACTTTAATTGGACGTTCACAGATCTGCTGAAAGGCTTTTTCCAGCTCCCCTTTGCGACTGTGAATAACTTTTGACATGGTTTCTACTTTAATCTCAACAACGGCAGTATTCCCCTCTAACATCGTTAATGCACAATTCGTGGTGAACAGGGGGCGCAAAAAGGGGGTAAACCAGTCTAGAACGTCTTCCCAGGTTTGATGCAGGTTGACTGAGGGAGGGGGATCGGATCGTTGGGTGATCAGTCCTTGGTCGTCTTGAGTCGGAGAAAAATCTACTGCAGCAACGGTTTGAGGCTCTGGCGATTCTACCGCAGGCGTTTCCATGGGGATGGACTGTGTTTTAACGGAGGCCGTTTTTACCTCAGTTGGCAACTGTTGAGGCATTGCGACTGGGATGGACGTTGCTGCTGATTTCGCGGGATTTTGAACGCTTTGGCGTTGGGGCGGGGTGCTGACCACCGGGGCACAGGCAGTGGGGAGAAGTCCGAGTAAACTGACCTCTAACCATAGACGGGGTTGGGTGGTGTGGCGGAGTTGGGCTTCACTGTCCTTGAGTTTTTGTTGTCCGGCTAGGATGACCGTTGTCTCCCATTGGGGCGCCATTTCGCATAGGTGTTGCCAGGTAGATTGGGTGACTGCGACGAGTTCAGACCGATGGGGGGCAGTTTTCGCAATCAATAAATTCAAATAAAAAGCGGCTAAATTTTGTAACACCACCAAGGGTTCCCGTCCCCGATCCATAATCTGGCGACAGGTGGTTATCAGAATTTCAGCCTGATTACTGGCGATCGCCGTTAGGAGGGTTAATAAATCTTGTTCAGGCACTGCTCCGACCAAATCCCACACTTTTTCCGGGGTAATTAAATCGGGAAGTAAGCTTAATTGATCCAGCAAACTTTCCGCATCCCGTAGCCCTCCATTGGCAATTTGAGCCACCAAGGTTAGGGCTGCCTCATCAATATTGATGTGTTCTTGATGGGCAATGTAGCGCAGGTGACCGACCATACCCTCCAGGGCAATGCGACGATAATCAAACCGTTGACAGCGGGAAATAATGGTTGGTAGTACCCGCTGGGGATCGGTGGTAGCGAGGACAAACACAACCCGTTCCGGCGGCTCCTCCAAGGTTTTCAATAGGGCATTAAATGCGGCGGTACTGAGCATGTGACATTCATCGATCACATACACTTTGAAACGACATTGCACAGGGGCAAACTGGGCCCGTTCGATAATCTCGCGGATATTATCAACACCGGTATTGCTGGCGGCGTCAATTTCAATCACATCTAGAGCGGATCCTTGGGCAATGGCTCGACAGGTTGCGCACTGGCCACACGGGCTTGGCGTGGGGCGATCGCCTGCGATACAGTTTAAGGACTTCGCCAGAATCCGGGCCGAAGAGGTCTTGCCCGTCCCCCGGGGCCCCGTAAACAAATAGGCCGGAACGATACGCTCTTGTTTAATCGCATTACTCAAGGTGGCGGCGATCGCCGTTTGACCGACTAGATCCGCGAAGGTTTGGGGACGGTATTTGTGATGGAGCGGTTCGTAAGCCATGACAGCATCGCAAAGGACAATCAACAAACGGACAAAAACTTCTACGTAACGTCGCAACTGTCAACGAACATTAACGCCAGATCAAGGACTACAAAAAGACCCGGTAAAATGGAGAGGATCTGAAGCTGTCCCTAATTGGCAAAGACATTATGACTGCTCCAACTCTATTTCATTTGGCGATTCCCGTTAATGATATCGCTAAAACTAAGGAATTTTATTGTGATTGTCTAGGGGCGGTGGCCGGGCGAGAAACGGCAAAGGCAGTTATTTTAGACTTCTATGGCCATCAAGTTGTCGCCCACATCACCTACGACCCTCTACTGCCGCAAAAGGGGATTTATCCCCGACACTTTGGTGTTATTTTTACGGCGGAAATGGACTGGTTTGCACTGTGTGAGCGAGTCGAACGCCAAGGTTTACCGTTTCATCTCGCGCCTAAATTACGCTTTCTCGGGGAAATCACCGAACATCGTACGGTCTTTCTCTGTGATCCCTTCCATAATATTTTGGAATTTAAATGGTATCGCCATCCCGAGGCAATCTTCGGCGTTAAAGAGTTTGCTGTGATCGGCGATCGAGAGTAGAATTGACACTCCCCGCCCCAAGGGACGGGGATTCTTGGTTCACAGACCAACCATAAGCCCGCAGGATTGCTCCAACGAACCCAGAGGGTCGCTCTCCCCAAGCGTATGGCTTTCCCAGTGCCC
>JBEAQB010000272.1:0-14415 GCA_041164125.1 Cyanobacteriota bacterium | reverse complement strand
ATCGGCTAGGATGGGGTCTGGCTAAATTCGTAACTGTGAACAATGGGTGTCGTTATGAGAAATATGTTGACCCTAATGGCCTTAATGATTTCGAGCACAGGAATCTTTGTCACTTTGGCTCGGGAAGAGTTGCGGTGTCGTTTAGGATTCAGTAGCACTGAATGTCCCGTTACAGATCAAGCTCCCCTACCGACGGAAAGCGGGCAAGGGGTGGCGGATCCCCCCAGTAGCTCACACCCCCACCCTGAAACTGTGCATTACCCGGATCCCCAGTCTCCCAGCCCCAATAGGGATACGTTCAGGGAGGCAGCGGATCACCTGCGGGAAAAAGTAACCTCCAAATTGGATGTTGAGGAGACAAACTCAAGCAGTCTCCCCCAGTCGCCGACTCAACAAACCCCAGCGGATGGGGCGATCGCCGCACCGAATTCTACGCCCAATATTCCCGTTACCTCCCGAGAAAATGCGGTAGATACGGCAATTCTGGGTCAGCCAGCTCCGCCTAAACCAGTCCCTGACATCGCCCCCATTGCCCCGCCCGCCGCCAAAAATTCCAGCAATCCTTATGCCATTCCCGTCACGCCGGCCCAAGGGATAGCGATTCCCGTCACCCCGCCGCATCAAGAGTGAACTGCGAGTGGTTCAAGGTCAATTAGGCAGAAACCTTAAAAGTACCAATCGTTGGGGGCGGCATCATCGAGGGTGGGTGCTGGGGGAAACCCATTATTCCCATTATTAGGGGGAGGCGTGGATTGAACGGCGGGCGTAGATTGTCCCGGAAACTCGACTGTGATTGGAATCCCGTTGAGGGGGGGTGCTTTTGGCATTGGCGTCGTTGGCATTGGTGACGGTTGCGCCGGTAAGGGGGTCAAGGAGTCAACCTGAGAGGCTGGGGGCGGGATTTTGATTAAATGACGAGGGGCTGGATAGGGAAACAGCCGTTTGAAGTCTTGAATGCGGGCAAACCGGTTCTCCGGAGCCACATCCCATAAAGTTTTGTAATAAAAAAAGGCGGTTCCCATGCCTTGGGCTTTGACTTCCCGAACTTTGGCGACAATAAGAGACATGGGGACCTGTTTAGTGGGTAGTCCTGTTAAAATGCCGACGGCAGTGGGAACTTTTGTTTTGATTTCCTGAAATTCAACCCGACGAATCGGTTCTTGGAAGGTTGGCAGACTGGTGCGATAAACTTGGACAACGACTTCATCCACTAGGCCTTTTCTGACCCAATCGAGCCAATCTTGCAGAAAGTTATTGTAGGCGAGACGGTAGGTAGCGGGGGAAAGGGACATTAGAATACTGGGCTTGGCAAGTTTAATCGTTTGATTCAACTGAGCCATGAAGGCGGTAATCTTGTCAGCCCGCCAACGAATCCAGTCAGCATCTTGGGGATTACTAGGAGGCGTGTTTTGAGTTTCAGCTTGATAGAGGGCGATCGTATAGGGGTCATAGCCAAAGTCATTGGGGAGGGCAGTATGGTCGTCAAATTGCACCCCATCAATGTCGTATTGATTGACCACTTCCATCACTAGTTCGGTCATGAATCGTTGAACGTCGGGCTGAAAAGGATTGAGCCAAACGACCTCCCCGGCTGCACTGATGGACACTTTACTGCCATCCTGACGCTGGGTTAACCAATTGGGGTGACGATTAACCAGTTCAGAGTCCGGGGGCGCCATAAAGCCGAATTCAAACCACGGTAATACCAGTAATTGTCTGCGGTGGGCTTGGCTAATTAAATCGGCTAGGACATCTTGTCCCTGATCGCCTTTGGGACTAAAGGGCTGAATTCCTTCTCGCTTGGCGATCGCACTATCGTAGAGAACATAGCCGGAATTCCAAACCACGGTGTAGAGGGTATTGAAATTAAGATCCGCCAAGAGATCGATTGACTCTTGGGTGCGGGTTCGGTCCATGAAATGAACCGTGTCGTTATTGGTAATCCAAACGCCGCGGATTTCCGGTAAGGCATTTTGGGCAACCAGCGAAAACGGTTGGGCGATCGCCAAGGTAATCCATAATCCCACCATGGCATTGATCCAAAAGGCTTGTTTGCCAAACCGTCGAAACGCGTAAAACAAATCTGCTTTAATATCCCTGCCTATCACCCCATGATCGCCTTGACTGCTTCAACAATTTGGGGAGGCTGGACAATGGTCAGCCGTTCCAACATGCCGTTATAGGGCGTGGGGATATCCTGGGACGACAGCCTGACAACGGGGGCATCTAACTCATCAAAGAGGGTGTCATTAATCAAGGCGATCAGTTCGGCCGCAATGCCACCAGTTTTCATACACTCTTCCACAATGATGACACGGTGGGTTTTGCGCACCGAGGCACTAATGGTGTCCATATCGAAGGGTTTTAGGGAGATTAGGTCGATGATCTCCGGATCATAGCCCTCTTTTTCTAACGTTTTTAAGGCCTGTAAACAGTGGTGACGCATCCGCGAATAGGTCAAAATGGTGACGTCTTGGCCGGGACGAACGACCTCTGCTTTGTCCAGGGGGACGATGTATTCATAGTCGGGTAGATTTTCTTTGAGGTTGTATAAAAGAACGTGCTCAAAGAAGAGAACCGGGTTGTTGTCACGGATGGCAGCTTTTAACAAACCTTTGGCATTGTAAGGGGTTGAACAGGCGACAATCTTTAAACCCGGCACGGCGTGGAAATACGCTTCTAACCGTTGCGAATGTTCTGCCCCCAACTGACGACCGACCCCTCCAGGACCACGAATTACCATGGGGATTTTGTAGTTACCGCCGGAGGTGTACCGCAACATACCCGCATTATTGGCGATCTGATTAAACGCCAGGAGCAAAAAGCCCATGTTCATGCCTTCGATGACGGGGCGTAAACCGGTCATTGCCGCACCAACAGCCATCCCCGTAAAGCTATTTTCGGCGATCGGGGTGTCTAACACTCGAATTTCGCCGTATTTTTCACATAAATCCTTTGTGACTTTGTAGGAACCGCCATAATGCCCTACGTCTTCTCCTAAAACGAGAACGGTGTCATCCCGCCCCATTTCTTCATCAAGGGCTTGTCTAAGGGCAGCAAACAGTAGGGTTTCAGCCATGGTTTCTAGGGAGAACGATAGGGAGTAGTGAGGGGGGGACTTAAAAGTATGATTTAATAGCTCACAGATAAGCATTGTAAAGGTTTCTGGTGCCTTCGCCGCGATTCAATCTCGTCTCCTTAACGAATTTGTAGCTGAAGTTGAAACATAATCGGGTCTGATGAGCCTGATGTGATGATTAATTCATAGTACCCCGTTTCGTTCAGCAGTCCGGACCACTGATGATTTAATGAATTTTCCAGCATTCTTTCCTGACCACTGGGGGAGTAAATGGAGGTTTGGGTCGGGGGAGGGGCGGTGAGTTGGAGATCGAGCAACTGTCCTTGGGGAAGGTTGATGGCATAGGCGTATCCTTCCCCTGGTTCTAGTTGCCCTGATAGGCTCAGACTGGTTTCCGCTAGCAAGCTGACCCGTTGGTAGCGGCTCTCATCTTCGAGGCTCGCTAGACTGTCGAAGGCGTAAGCATTCCACAACTGTTCTAGGGGGCGATCGGCTAGGGTGTCGGGGTCAAGCTCGGGGAAATAATGGCGAAAGCGGGCATTCACCAGATCGTTAAAGCTGCGGCTGCTAAGGCGGAGCCGATTAACGCGGGCAATCCAGCGACGGCGATCGCCGGGACGATTTTGACTTAACAGATTGATGGCCTTAGGACTGAGCGGTTCGAGGGCAGTCAGGAGAGCGATCGCCGTCTGGATTTGTACGGCTTCACTCCCCGGAGACGAGGGCAAGGCGATCGGGGACTCTAGAGGGATTGGAGCGATCTTAAAGGCTAACCAATCGTTCAGCAACAGCTGAAAGGCTTGAGGGGAAAGCCCTAAATTGAGACGGCGGGCACGAATTTCATTTTTGAGTTCCAAAGCTGTTTTTGTCTTTGGCGGCGGCGGGACCGCTTGCTCGGGGGTCAAGTTTGCTTGGGCCTGCCAATTTAGCCACAATTTACCGGTGCCCCAGCCAGTGCCAGCGGCGATCGCCATGGCCCCGATCAGCCAAAGTATATTTTTAACCAAGCCGACAATTTTTTGGGGGTTGAGCATTAATTTAGGCAATGGCAATGGCGGCATCGAAGGAGGGGCAGGTTTAATCCCAGATGGGGGAGGGGCAGTGGGGGGCGTGGGCACTGATGTTGGTGGTGGCACAGCAGTCGGGGCCGGCAATGTAGCCGGGGGTAATGTAGTAGGGGGGATAGCCAAAGACGGCTCATTGTCTGCCAAGTGTGGTTGGGGTAGACCTAAGTTCAGGGAAGAGGATGGTTGCGATGTGGTCTTAACGGCGTTAAGGGAGGGGGGAGCGGGAAGCGCCTCTAAGGCCGCTAGGGCAACCTTGGCGTCATCAAAGTCAGACTGTGGCGGCCCCATCAACAAATTCAGGAGGAAATGCCGGAATCCGGGGCTCAGGGGCAAGGGGTCCAACAGCGTTGGCCACGGCAACTGTGATGTTCCTGGGCAGGGGAGTGCTTGACCCGTCAACAAGGTTAAGCCGCTGACCCCCAAACAACATAAGTCATGGCCGACACCCGGGTCCCTCGTAAGATTCCCACCGTGACTCAATCCGTCTAAATTTTCCACCGGAGCATCACTAAAATTCACCAACATGGCTAACCCGTCTATATCTCGTCGCACGATGTTGGCTGGGGTCAGTTGTCGATGGAAGACGCCCTGCTGATGAAGGTAAAACAATACCGGCAACAATTGCTGAAAAAGTTGCTGGATTTCCGCTTCCGTAAATGTTTTATCCTGTCCGCGACGCAGGCTCAACAAATCCTGATAAGTTTGCCCCTCAATAAAATCCTGAACCAAGTAATACTGGGAATTGTCCCGGGACCTGATCCGGAAAAATTCACGAAAATTGGCAATCTGGGGATGCTCGAGGGCGTAGAGGGTTTTGGCTTGCTGCTGAAATACCTTAAGCGCGCTTTCGACGGAAATTAGCTGAGAAACCAGATAATCTAAGTCAGGGGCAAAAACCTTGACCAGGCAGGGTTCATCAAAGCGGTGAGTATCGTTGGCCAAATAATTACGACTCAAACGACCTTGCCCTAACTCAAGTTGGATAAGATAACGTTCATGGAACAGTTCGCCAAGTTTGAAGAGGGTAGTCATCAGGCAGAGGATGAACGAAGGGGAATTGAATGTATTGCTGCTTAAGTCTCTGGGTTTAGCTTGCCATTGTTTGCCGCATTTATGCTGATCGATTCCCCAGCCTTTCCGTGGACCCTGCTGAGATAGGCTGGTTCATTTTCTGTCATAATCTAACAGGACTTGTTACATCTTTTTAACGCAAATCCGTTAGGGCTCGTTGTTTAGCACAGCATCCTTTGAATTGGTTTTTCCGGAATCCACTCTGGAAAATCTTAGTAAAAATACTTAAACTTAGACGGTTCATTATGACACAGATTTCTGGTAACCCTGATGTCCCCGGGCTTGGGCGGCGTCAGTTTATGAACTTATTAACCTTTGGTACCATCACTGGGGTAGCGGCAGGGGCTCTCTATCCAGCAGTAAAATATCTGATCCCCCCCTCTAGCGGTGGTGCTGGGGGCGGCGTAACGGCAAAAGATGCCCTAGGAAATGATGTGGTGGTTAGTGAATTCTTAGCGACCCATAACGCCGGTGACCGGGTTTTGGCCCAAGGTCTGAAAGGTGATCCTACTTATATCGTTGTCCAAGGAGATGAGACGATCGCCAGCTATGGTATTAATGCGGTCTGTACCCACTTGGGGTGCGTCGTGCCTTGGAATGCTAGCGAAAATAAATTTATGTGCCCCTGCCACGGTTCCCAATACAACGCGGAAGGTAAAGTGGTTCGCGGTCCTGCCCCCCTGTCCTTGGCGTTAGCCCATGCTACGGTAACCGACAATGACAAATTGGTGTTGAGCAACTGGACAGAAACCGACTTTCGCACTGGCGAAGACCCCTGGTGGGCATAGGTCACTAATCTTCCTCCTGGTGCGAATTGCTAGTCCTCAACGCCACCGTAACTCCCCCTACTGTTTACCCTAATCCGTTCAAGCAAGTGATGAGAAACCCTGATATTTTGGGGCTGTGGTCTAAAAGTCTCATCGTCCTCCGCCGATTATCGGTGTTGGCGATCGCCACAGTTACCGTCTTTTTATTAAGCGATGTAAGCCTTCCCCAAGCAGCCTCCGCCTATCCATTTTGGGCCCAAGAAACAGCACCATTGACCCCGAGGGAAGCCACCGGGCGCATTGTCTGTGCCAATTGTCACCTGGCCCAAAAAGCCGCAGAAGTCGAAATCCCTCAATCCGTTTTACCTGACACTGTCTTTGAAGCGGTGGTTAAAATTCCTTACGACCTGGATAGTCAACAGGTTTTGGGTGATGGTTCCAAAGGTGGCTTGAATGTCGGCGCGGTGTTAATGCTCCCCGACGGCTTCAAGATCGCCCCGGCTGACCGCATTCCCGAAGAAATGCAAGAGAAAGTCGGCGGCACCTATTTCCAGTCCTACCGAGAAGGCATGGATAATGTGGTCATCGTCGGTCCCCTACCCGGTGAGCAATATCAAGAAATCGTCTTCCCCGTTCTTTCCCCCAATCCCGCCACCGATAAGAACGTTAATTACGGTAAATTTGCGGTACATCTTGGGGCAAACCGGGGTCGGGGTCAAATTTACCCCACCGGTCAACTGAGCAATAACAATGCCTTCAAAGCCCCCGCTGCCGGAACCATCAGTCAGATCAGTGAGTTAGAGGCCGGCGGCTATGAGTTAACTTTGAGCACAGAGACGGGGGATGACATCGTGGCCATTCCGGCTGGTCCTGAATTAATTGTTAGCGAAGGTCAAACGGTGGCAGCGGGTGAGTTTTTAACCACGAATCCCAATGTTGGCGGTTTTGGCCAAAAAGACACAGAAGTGGTGCTACAAAATCCCACTCGGATTAAGTTCTTGGTTATCTTCCTCGCAGGCATTATGTTGTCACAGATTTTGCTGGTGCTGAAGAAAAAACAAATCGAGAAAGTCCAAGCGGCGGAACTCAATTTCTAGGCTGCGGCCAAGCGGGCGATCGCCCTGCTTGTTTCTGACTGTTCCCTTTTCCCGGGCTACCGAAAAAGCTCATAGCTGAGCGGCAAAACGGTAGCCTTCTCTTTTCCAGAATTGCCTAGGCTCGATAGGCTGGTAAACATAGAAAACTTTTAGATTGGACTTGTCCTATGCGTGTTTACGTTCTTTTATTTAACGCAGGTACGGATAACGAAGGCATTCATACGGTTCAAATGGGAGGGCGTAACAGGATTTTGATGTTTGCCTCCGAGGATGATGCCACTCGCTACGCCCTGTTGCTAGAGGCCCAGGATTTTCCGGCCCCGTCGATTGAAGCGATGGACTCCCGGGACATTGAAGCCTTTTGTGAAGAAGCGGGCTATGATTTTGAAGTTGTGGAGGAGGGGATGTTAGCGATTCCGCCGGAAAAAAATATCGCCGAACCAGAATGGGACCCCGATGGGGTTTTACAAGCAGCCAGGGACGCCCAAGCCCCCTCATCCTCTCCTCCGGATCAGACGGATGATGAGGCGTTTTCCCATGATGAACTCGACACAATCCGCCGTCGCCTCGAAGGGCTACTTTAGCGTATCAATCGCCTTACTACTCCCCTGGGGCGTTCCACCGATAGCGCTTGCTCATGACTCGGTTTTAAGACGCTGTGGCCGACCCTATCCCCCCTTGTTATCCGCCAAAATATATTTGCCCATGCCTAGTCCGGAAGAACGCGGTCATTTACTGACAGAACAAGCCAATCCCCAAAGTCACAACTTAGATCAGCTATCTTGTCTGGCGTTGGTGGATTTATTTAACCAAGCAGATCAGCAAACTGTGGCGGCGATCGCCAACGCACGGACAGCCCTGGCCGAGGGGATTGAGATTATTCATGCTTGCCTAGGACAAGGTGGACGCCTATTCTATGTCGGGGCGGGAACGAGCGGACGTTTAGGCGTCTTGGATGCGGTGGAATGTCCCCCCACTTTTTGTACTCCCCCCGATTTGGTCCAGGGACTTTTGGCGGGGGGAGCCAGTGCGTTACTTAGGAGTTCGGAAGGGTTAGAAGATATTGCCGAGGACGGGGCCCTGGCGATCGCCGCTCATCGGATTACCCACCTAGACGTCGTTGTGGGCATTACGGCCGGGGGAACCACTCCCTATGTCCACGGTGCCCTGGACGAAGCCCAGGCGAGGGGCGCCAAAACCCTTTTTATTGCCTGCGTCCCCACAGACCAAGTGCCACGTCACGCGGATGTTAATATCCGGTTAATCACTGGAGCAGAAATTTTGGCCGGTTCCACTCGCCTAAAAGCAGGAACGGTCACTAAAATGGCATTAAATATTTTATCCACCGGTGCCATGGTCAAATTGGGCAAGGTGTATGGCAATCGCATGGTGGATGTCGCCGTCACCAATCGCAAACTTGAAGACCGCGCACTACGGATCCTGGGTGATTTAACCGGCTTAGACCGGGCAGCGGCTAGCGAACTATTAACGAGCAGTGGTCAGCGGGTTAAGCTAGCTTTGTTAATGCATTGGTCTGGGTTAGATGCCCAACAGGCCCAGGCACGGCTCGATCAACATCAGGGCAATCTGCGGCAAGCCTTGGCTGCCTGATGGCTGATTTTTCAATCTACTCATTTTTTTTGTGACGGTACAAACCCGCCGGATTTATGACCCTATCCCTCGACCAACTCTTAACTCCCATTGTCATCGTTATTTTTGCCCTAGCCCTTGGCGTTTTGGTGTGGGGCTATCAGCGGGCTAAACCCTTCGGAAAGTTGGGGCGACTGGCTTGGTGGCAAGCGGTGGTGTTGATGGCACCCTGGTTGTTGTACTTTGTCTTATTTAGCTTAGGGCTCTCCCTCAGTTTGCCCGCTGTTTTATTATTGCTGCTGATTTCCGGCGGCATTTATATCTACCTCGGTCGGCAGTTACGGAGTGCCGGACAAGCAGAAATACTCCGTCAAAAAGCCGCCCAACGTTTACAGTCGTCGCAGAATGACCCCTCTCGCCATGGGGAATCGACGCTCCAGACGGGGGAGGCAGGACTGGGTCAGCGGCGTGATGTAGAGACGCTCCCGATTCCAGAGGATGATTTGGCAATCATTAAAGGCATTTTTAGCATTGATAGTTTTTTTGCCACAGAAACGATCGCCTACCAAGAAGGGGCTATTTTTAAAGGCAATTTACGGGCAGAGGCCGATGTCGCCTTCGAGAAATTAGCCGCTAAGCTCAAGATGTTAATGGGAGAAAAATACCGTTTATTTTTGGTGGAAGGCAGCGAAGAACGCCCAGTAGTGGTGATTTTGCCTAGCAGTAACGATCCCCAAACCAGCACCCTTGCCCAAAAAAATTTAGCGGTGGTATTGCTGGTGGCTACCGTCGTTACCAGCCTAGAAGCATCGGCTGCATTGTTGGGGTTTGATTTAGTCGATGATTGGCATCGTTATCGGGAGGCTCTGCCCCTGGCCCTGGGAGTCGCGGTTATCTTACTTGCCCATGAATTAGGTCATCTTTGGCAGGCTCGCAAATGGCAAATTCGCCTCAGTTGGCCGTTTTTCCTGCCCAATTGGCAAATCGGCTCCTTTGGGGCCATTACCCGCTTTGAATCCCTCCTCCCCAACCGCAATACCTTGTTCGATTTGGCGATCGCCGGACCCGCCCTGGGCGGCTTGGTTTCCCTGAGCTTTTTGATTATTGGTTTACTCCTATCAGGAGACGGCAGTTTATTTCAATTACCCGGACAGTTTTTGCAGGGCTCCCTCTTGGTGGGAACTCTGGCGAAATTAATCTTAGGGGATGCGTTACAGGGAAATTTGGTCTCTCTCCATCCCCTAACTATCCTGGGCTGGTTAGGTTTGGTCATTAATGCACTCAATTTATTACCCGCCGGTCAATTGGATGGCGGCCGAATTGTGCAAGCAATTTATGGCCGTAAAACCGCTCGCCGTACCACCATTGCCACTTTAATTTTATTGGGAGGGGTCGCCTTATTTAATCCAGCTAATCCCATTCCCCTCTATTGGGCGATCGTGGTGTTATTTCTCCAACGACAATTAGAACGCCCTAGTTTAAATGAGTTAACGGAACCTGATGATACCCGCGCCGGGCTCGGTTTATTAGCCTTGCTATTAATGTTGTTAACCTTAATCCCCTTTAGCCCCAATTTGGCAGTGCGGCTGGGCATTGGGGGGTAAAATCCTTTTTTCAGTCCTTAGAAATGATGCCTTTACTCGATCCAGCACAACGGAGCAAGCTTGACCCCAGCAACGATGCTAATTTTTACGCATTACCCCGCTTTGTTACCCATGTAGATGATGGCTTTATCACTCAGTTGACCCAGCTTTATCGTGATCGCTTGCTCCCGGGAAGCCGCATTTTAGATTTGATGAGCAGTTGGGTGTCCCATTTGCCAGATGATGTCACCTTTGCCCATGTGGAAGGACACGGCCTCAATGCAGAGGAATTGGCCAAAAATCCCCGTTTTGATCATTACTTTGTACAAAACTTGAACCAGGATCCGGCACTCCCCTTTCCCGATCAGGATTTTGATGCTGTATTGATCGCAGTCTCAGTACAATATTTACAATACCCAGAAGCGGTGTTTAGCGAGATTGCCCGTATTTTAAAACCTGGTGGGTTGGCGATTGTTAGCTTTTCCAATCGCATGTTTTATCAAAAGGCGATCGCCGCTTGGCGGGATGGCACTGATGCCAGCCATCTCCAGCTTGTGAAAGCCTATTTTCAGTCAGTGGCTGCTTTTGGCCCACCTGAAATGGTGATGAAACCAGGACATAGTTTACCAGCCCTACTGCAATTGATGGGCATGGCAGGGAGTGATCCCTTTTATGCCGTCTTAGCCAACAAGCTGTGACCCTGAGTCACCGCGGACTATTTCAGGACAAGTTTACTAAACCGCCAATGCCTTAACGGCATGAGGCATTCCCGCTCGTATCGGTTAGACTGAATGGGTTGTATTATGCCAGGTTAGTTACCATGCTTGCACGGGTCTGGAGTGCCTCCCTCCTAGGAATAGATGCAATCAAAGTGGGAGTGGAAGTAGATGTATCTGGGGGATTACCGGCGATCGCCGTGGTGGGGTTACCAGATACCGCCGTGCAGGAATCCCGAGAACGGGTTAAAGCGGCCCTAAAGAATGCGGGTTTTGCCTTTCCCGTACGACGCATTGTCATCAATTTAACCCCGGCGGATTTACGCAAGGAAGGTCCCTGTTTTGATTTACCCATCAGTATTGGGATTTTGGCGGCCTCGGAACAAATTGATCCTCAACTGCTGAAGGATTATTTGTTTTTAGGGGAAATGTCCCTGGATGGTAGTTTGCGGGCTGTGGCTGGGGTATTGCCGATCGCCGCCACGGCCAAAAGCATGGGATTAAAAGGGTTAGTGGTGCCCGAAAATAACGCCCTAGAAGCGTCGGTGGTGGAGGGGTTACAAGTTTATGGGTTTAAACATCTCAGCGAAGTCGTCAACTTTTTAGGGAAACCAGATGCCCATCAACCCGTTGATGGCCACCAGGCCCTCCAGGCAATGGCGACGCCCCAACACTGCTTAGATCTCAAGGATGTAAAAGGACAGGCCCACGGGCGACGAGCATTGGAGATTGCAGCGGCCGGGGGACATAATTTAATTTTTGTGGGGCCGCCAGGGAGTGGTAAAACCATGTTAGCCAGGCGTCTGCCCGGAATTTTGCCGCCGTTAGCCTTTGCGGAAGCATTGGAAGTGTCCCAAATCCATTCTGTCGCCGGATTACTCAAGGAAAGGGGTCAATTAATCCGAGAACGCCCCTTTCGCAGTCCCCACCATTCTGCCTCTGGGCCCTCTTTAGTGGGGGGAGGGAGTTTTCCACGGCCGGGGGAAATTTCCTTAGCCCATCGGGGAGTATTGTTCTTAGATGAATTAACGGAATTTAAGCGCAACGTGTTGGAGTTTTTGCGCCAGCCGCTAGAAGATGGACAGGTCACCATTTCCCGCACCCGCCAAACCATCATGTTTCCGGCACAATTTACCCTAATCGCCAGTACTAATCCCTGCCCATGTGGTTATTTTGGTGACCCAATTCAAGCCTGTACCTGTTCTCCCCGCCAACGGGATCTGTATTGGGCTAAATTGTCTGGCCCTTTAATGGATCGTATTGACTTACAAGTGGCGGTCAACCGCCTCAAACCAGAAGAAATGACGGCCCAAGCCCAAGGAGAAAGCTCCGAACCGATCCGGGCAAGGGTGAAACGGGCCAGACAAGTGGCGATCGCCAGATTTGCCCAGGAGCCGACCATTAGCTGTAATGCTGAAATGCAAGCCAGACACTTGCGTGAATTTTGTCACCTCGATGATCAATGTCGTCAATTGTTGGAAGGCGCAATCAAAAAACTTGGCTTATCCGCCCGAGCCATGGACCGCATTTTAAAAGTCTCCCGCACCATTGCTGATTTAGCTAACACCGAGACGATTCAGGCTGCCCACCTAGCGGAGGCAATTCAGTATCGAACGCTAGATCGGTTTGCCTGAAACCCGCCTGGTATAACCATCTAAAGTTTCAAGCTGTCAGCAGAGGGACAGTAGGATGACTCGTTGCACTGGGGTGATGGGGGTCTGCAAACATCGATTTTACAATTTGATAACAACTACAGGCGGCAGATTCCAAACCCACGGGATCAAGAATGAGAATTAAGCCCCGCCGATAGGAAATAAATCCAGCCGCTTGTAATTTGATGGCTGCGTCTGTAATGCTAGCGCGTCTGACACCAAATAATTTAGCAATATAGGGCTGGGTTAAGGGAATTTCTCTGCCGTCTACACGATCGTAGACGGATAATAACCAACGTGCCAGCTGGTGTTGAATCAAGTGATTGGATTTACAGGCAACATTTTGGGAAAGGTGCTTAAAGTGTGTCCGGGTAAAAGCCAAAAGTCGCTCTCTCAATATCCCTGGGCGCTGGGCTTCTGCCTGAAAAATCCTTCGCTCAATCCGGGCCGCTGTGCCGGCAATTAACACGACCGCTTGACTGTCAGTATGATGGCTACCCAAGAAAACCGGAACCCCCAGTACCCCTTCCCTTCCTAACAAGGCTACCTCTGTCGTGCTCTGGTTTTGAGCCACTGACATGAGCGAAATCACTGACTGCAAGGGAAAATAGACGTAGTCAATGGCCTTATTTACATCGTAGAGAACTTGCTTAAACTGTAAATCAACGATCTCCAAGTTCTCAAATAGCCTTGGGTAGTCTACTTCAGGAATAACATTTAAAATCGAATTCTGAGTAACAGACGTGGGAGACAACATAGAATAATGAAAGATTAAAGACTATCAAACAGCTAAGGCGACCGTTTTAGGGAGTAAACCACCATCAGCCGCAAAAAATAGCAGGGTAAAGGAAGTCGTGCTGAAGTGAAAGGCGGTTGTCAGGTATTCGCCCGCTTTTTTGTGATGCGGGATGGAACTCTTGCAAAAAAAATCTACCGTACATTAATTATATAACAATTTTATCGTCAGTTATTGGCTTATTACGCAATGGTGACAGTTAATCCCTAATAACTTCGCCAGAAAGGGGGCCTGTCGAAAGTCACCTAGTTGGGAATTTTTTTGCCTCAATGAGATTGGGGCGTTTCTGAGGCGTCATCAACAAATTCTGTTGGTGGGAGACCGGGAGATGAGGGCCGGTTAGACGCCGCTCCTTCCGGCTGAGCATCATTCAGTTGGGCCTGCAAGGTTTCGCCGTAGGTGACCCCGACCGGTCCGCCTCGATGCATGAAACGAACCATGCCTTTGTCGTAGTTACTGGCGATCGCCAAAAACGCGCCAGCCATCACATAGAGGGGTAAGGGTAAAATCACCCCTTGTAACCACTGAAAAAGTTGCACGCCCATAAAAAGAACGACCACAACGACCAGCCAAAATTTAACCATCTGTACAAACCCTGCCAAATTTTTTCTTATCATAAAGAAAAATCGTGGTCGAGCAACCCCCACCACGATCCGTCTCTCACTAGGGGGCGATCGCCTAGTTGGTCATCCCGCCCTCCCCCCGGTCAGCGACACGGTTAAACCGATGCCGGCACTCTCGCTTCAGTGGTTAGCTGTTCGTAAACTTCGCGCATTTTTAACCCCACCAAAACCTGGAACAAACCCGTGCCATTATCTGTACCGGGATAATCCTTGTGTTTCAGTAACAACTCAGTCATTTCACCGTAATACTTCGTGCCAGTGTTACTGAGATGGCTTTCGATGTAAACCATTTCCTCGAGGTTGTCAAATTTACCATCAACTTCCAACAGGGAAACTTCATTGCCCATAAAACTATCGGGCCCATAATACATTTT
>JBEAQB010000271.1:0-15201 GCA_041164125.1 Cyanobacteriota bacterium | reverse complement strand
GGGCATTGCCATTGGGACGGTGAACAACGATTTCGGCCAGGCGACGTTTTGCATGGGCATCAATGCCGATAATTCGGACATACTCATTGGGGTGTTCGGCGATAAACCGATTTAATTCCTGTAGGGCATCGTTTTCGCGGTGACTGGAAATCAGGCCGCCAGTCAACCAGGAACTGGTTTTGAAGCGTCGGGCATTGGCGTACTCGATGCCGATTTTGCAGCCTTGATGAATTAAGGCCCGGAGTTGACTCGTGGCATCCCCTGCTAAATTTGCGGTGCTAGAGGTGCTACTCCGGTGACCATTGCCGCTGGCTAGGTGGCGGGTAGTGGTTGTACCGCGACTAGGAGAGCCCGGCGTATCTCCGGGACGTTGAATAATAACTTCCACGACGCGCCGTTTTGCCCCCTGATCAATGCCAATCAGACGGACGTATTCTCCAACATACTCTTGCAACCAACCTTCAACGGTGGCAATAACGTGTTCAGGACGATAGCCCTCAGCGGTGCCACAGGTTTGCCAGGATTTGGTTTTAAAACGACGTTCGCTAGCATGTTCTCCCCCGATGCTGTAGCCCTGGGCCAGAAGGGAACGGATTTGGTTACTGATGTCAGAATTAATACTCATGATGTCTGTTGAATTAATATAGGGGGTTTCGGTAATGGGGGTTGCCGCTGGATAGGACGTATCTGCCGATCGCCGAGGCGACTCGACAGTTTTACCAGGGGCGGCAGGCTGCCCCGGCATGGCGGCAATGGTTTGAACAAATTGGCGATCGCCCTCTTGTACATCGGGGAGATTATCCGCTTGACTTTGCTGGGTAATCATCGCTCCGGACGGCACTAATTTGCCGGGGGGAATTTCTACATTTTGAACCAGGGCATGCATCATCACGATCGCCCCCTGTCCCACCCGAGCATTAAACACGGTAGAGCGGAAACCAATAAAACAGTGGGAGCCAAGATAAACGGGGCCATGGATCATCGCTAAATGAGCCACACAACTGTCGGAGCCAATCCAAACGGAATATTCCTGTTGATCATCTCCCAAGACACGTCCGGTTTCCAACCCATGGACAACAACGCCATGCTGAATTAAGACATTGTCCCCCAACCAAAAGGGGGTGCCTTCATCGGCGCGGAGTGAACTTCCCGGCGCAATCTTGACGCCGGCATTGATCCGTACGTCTCCGACTACGTTGGCAAAGGAATGCACATAGGCTGTCTCATCAATCTTGGGATCTACCAGATGCTTAGACCAAGGCGTTTGAACCAAGGTTTTAGGGGCTCCCATACAATATTTCCTCCTGGCTCTAGTCACACACTAGGACCCATTCTTCTTACAGTTTCCACCGCATCAGTCACATCAGTCCCGACAAGCTCAATCCCATTGAGTAACTCGAACAAGCATTAGGGGCGGTCATCATCTCGTTTGTTATAGAGCGAGCGATTGGCCACATTGACCGTGTCAATAATACCCACCACCATCGCATCCAAAGGACGATTTTCATTTCCTCTGTCTTGACGGGCCCCGCTGCCACGGGTGATTAACACCCATTCGTTCAATCCAGCTCCCACCGTATCCCCCGCCACTTCGTAGGTGTCTAGGGGGCTGCCGTCAGCAGCCAAAAATTGAACTAACAAGAGCTTCACGCCCGTTAAGCTGGGTGTCTTGGATGTGCTTACGACTGTCCCTAAAACTTTGGCAAGTTGCATAAATCAATCGGGCAAGTTAGCGACGGACAATTGACGGATTAACAATTTCACGGAATTGCTCTACCGCTTCGGTATAGCGAATTGGGAGCACGTATTCTAGGTTTTCGTGGGGACGGGCAATGATGTGATTAGACAATACCTCGCCACCATTGACCCGACGGATATTTTCAATTCCGGCAGAGACAGAAGCCTGAACTTCAGAGACATCGCCCCGGACAATCACGGTTACCCGGCCACTACCAATTTTTTCATAGCCTACCAGCGTGACACGGGCAGCTTTAACCATTGAATCGGCGGCTTCAACGACGGCAGGAAACCCGAGGGTTTCGATCATTCCAACTGCAATTGACATAATTTAAGTTACTCCCAGAAGAGGTGAAATTAGCGTAATTGTTGCGGTGCTGGTAGCCTGAGCACGTACTTTGTTGATTAGACTACCGACCAGTCCCAATAAAGTGATTAATATGTCCGGAATTGTTCGACTTCTTCGGTGTAACGAATTGGGAGGACATATTCTAAGTTCTCATGGGGACGGGCAATAATGTGGGTGGAGAGCACTTCACCACCGTTAACGCGATTAGCCGCTTCGATACCGGCAGAGACAGAAGCTTGCACTTCAGAAACATCTCCCCGGACAATTACGGTAACGCGACCACTACCAATCTTTTCATAACCCACTAGGGTGACACGGGCGGCCTTGACCATCGAGTCCGCTGCTTCCACAACGGCGGGAAATCCACGGGTTTCGATCATTCCAACTGCAATTGACATAGGGGGTATAGTCTCCTAGAAGCGTAAAAATGCGGGTAAAACTAAAATAAAAATGGTAACGCTGTTAATCATGGTGTTAACATCTGAAAGTAGTACCAAAGATTGAGCTTTGGCTTTGCCTAATCCGGCGTAACTCTCGTGCTTAACTCTCCACAGTATCAGCTTCGTGAACGGAAAGCGTCCTTTAAGACCAAACAAACTTTCTAGACTGCCGTTTTAGACCCTAGGGTAAAAACGCAACTTTGTTGAAGCAATTTATGGCGGCTGCCAGGCTTGGATCACGGGATTTCGATAGTTCACTCTATGAAAAGCATAGGAAACCTTGGCCGCTTTGACAATATAAAGGATCATGATATTTTTTAATTCAATCATTCACGATTATTAATCAGTGAATGTTGCCAGGGGAGTGATGGGCGATCGCCAAAGCTGGAACAGGGGCTAGGCTGAGGCGGAGACCAGAAAATATCCCTAAACTCTGACGTTTTTGGGATTACCGAGTTCAGTCCCCTAGCATAGCTGGTATAATCTCCCTCTATGGTCTGCAAGCGGGGGGATTTCCATGGCTGATTGGCAAACAATAGATGGCAATGTTACTGCCCCGAAGGGATTTAAGGCAGCAGGGATTACAGCAGGGTTAAAGCCGTCCGGGTCGCCTGATTTAGCATTAATTTATTCGGAAACGGAGGCGATCGCCGCAGGGGTGTTTACCACCAGTCAGGTGCGGGCCGCCTGTGTGGATTACTGTCGTCAGCGCTTACAGGCCAAGGCCAGTGCCAGAGCCATTCTGGTCAATGCCGGTCAGGCCAATGCTGGCACTGGTAAGCCGGGTTGGGAGGATGCTGTCGAATGCGCCCAGTTAGTCGCCCAGGGTTTGGGCCTTTCTCCGGAAACGGTGTTGTTAGCCTCCACCGGGGTGATTGGCCAGCGAATCAAAATGGAGAAGTTACGGTCAGGGATTTCCCCCTTGATCCAGTCCTTGTCCCCCACCGGCGGCGAGGCTGCTGCCAATGCGATTGTCACTACCGACCTCGTGCCCAAGGCGATCGCCCTCGAAACGGAAATTGACGGGCGTCCGGTACGCATTGGAGGCATTGCCAAAGGCTCGGGCATGATTCACCCCAATATGGCTACCATGTTAGCCTTTGTCACTTGTGACGCGGCGATTTCTACCGTTCTCTGGCAGCAAATGCTCAGCCGGGCCGCCGACAAAACCTTCAACCAAATTACCGTCGATGGTGACACCAGTACAAACGACAGCCTCTTTGCCCTCGCTAACGGGGCGTCCCGTACGGCTGCCATCACGGAAATGGGGCCCAATGCCGAAAAACTGGAAGCCATGCTCACGCAAGTGTGCCAATACCTCGCTAAGGCGATCGCCAGGGATGGGGAAGGGGCCACCTGCTTAGTAGAAATTCAAGTGAGTGGTGCCCCGGATGATGCTGCGGCCCGGGCCGTCGCCCGAACCATTGCCGGTTCTTCCTTGGTAAAATCTGCTATTTTTGGACGGGATCCGAACTGGGGACGCATTGCCGGTGCCGCCGGTCGGGCCGGCGTGAAATTTGATCAAAACGAGTTACGCATTAAATTAGGTCAGCACACCTTAATGGAGCAGGGTCAACCGTTAGAATTTGACCGCGTTGCCGCCAGCAATTACCTTAAAGCTGCCGCTCAAGGGGCCTATTTGCAAGACGACACAGTTTTAATTCAAGTTGGCATTGGTAACGGTTCTGGGGCAGGAATCGCTTGGGGCTGTGACCTGAGTTATGACTATGTGCGCATCAATGCCGACTACACCACTTAGGGTTGATGGACGCACAAAAGTGGTTTGTCCTCATCCCAAATCCCTGTCTCACGCTGGGCGCAGGACTTTACTCCCTGGCCTATGGTAATCCTATGGCCCACAAATGAGAGAAAGTTCTCTGCCCAACCTGGCCCTCGTCGTTTGAAAGTCATTAGGGTTTGTTAAAGTTAGTAATAATTTGCTTCCTTAAACAACTGGATTAACTGCGGGGTCAACCGATGAAACTATCGAGTAAAAACCTAGACGCTCGTCTCGATACCCTTTATGACGCCATTGTCTTGGGGGGGGGCATGGGGGGCTTGTCGGCGGCCATCTATCTCGCCCGCTATGGTTTGAAATGCTTAATTGTAGAGAAGGGTAGAGGTCGGTCTTTCTGGATGCAGGATCTCCGGAATTATGTCGGGTTAGACCCGGATACCCCCGGTCGGGACATTATCAACCACAGCACGAACCAGGCCGTTGCGTGGGGGGCTGATCTGTTGCGGGGCTATGTCGAAGATGTGACCGATGAGGGGGACACCTTGGCAGTAAAGGTCAAGGTCGGTAAAAAAGATAGCCTGTATCCCGTTTTTCGCAGTAAGTACATTGTGGCAGCTACGGGGATTATTGATAACTTACCTCACCTGGAGAACATGCAAAATGTTTATGACTATGCTGGTTATACGTTGCATGTTTGCATGATTTGCGATGGCTATGATATGTGGGACCAAAAAGCCGTTTTAATTGCTGGGACAGAAGGACAAATCGGGGCCGCATTTGTGATGAATTGGTTTACTCCCTATGTTTCAGTGTTAACCCATGGGCTTTGTACCGTCAGCGATCAAACAAAGGCGAAGTTAGCTGACTACGGTTATCCCCTTTACGAAGCCCCGATCGCCAAATTTTTAGGGGAAAACCACAAAATGAGTGGGGTTGAGTTAGCCGACGGCACCGTGGTAGAAGCCACCACCGGGCTGATCAACATGGGGTCTGTGTACCACAATCATTACCTCAAAGGCATTGAGGGGCTAGAGTGGGACGGGGAAAATCTGATTACCAATGACATGGCCCAAACCAGCCACCCCCGCATTTTTGCCCTGGGGGATCTGAAAAAAGGCTTAAATCAGGTCTCCGTGGCGGTGGCCGATGGAACGTTAGCAGCCACGCAAATTTGGCGCAATATCCGCCGGGCCAGTGAACCCCGTAAATGGACGGAGAATCTGCGGAGGGGGGCATGATTGTCGAGTTAGAAGCAGTTCTGTTTATTCCCTAGGGGCGGCGATCGCCCAATAAGTAAATCTCGCCCCGGGTGGGTTCCTTCGCCGTGGGCAAAGCAGCACAAACTTTTGAGAGAAACGTTGAGTTACCGAAGCTCTTACTCATCTGCCCCAACTCTTTTCCGTTCAGGGGCCTCCCCTTAATGGCTATGATGAAAAATAATTTCTATTCTGTCTGAGTGACGTTAATCCCCTTGCGTAGCGAAATTCTCTGTTATCAAAATCTCCCCCTGGCCGTTTACCGGGAAATAGCCGCCCATCTTCAACAAGTGGAGGGGGTTGTCACGGAACTCTTACCTGCGACGGAGCGCCAGTTTGACTACGCCCATAGCCAGGTGGGGGGTCTACAAATGCGTGTACCTGAGGATCTGGGGATAGGCGATCGCCAGCAAATTACTGCCATTATTGAATTTTATGCCGCTAAATATGGTCACCCCCAACGGTCCCATGTGGCAGTAGCAGCGCGATAATTCACCCAGCCATTTCAAACAAACCCAGCTAATAACTCACCAGTCAACTGCCCTGTTTTTTGCCAAGAAAAGTGCTGGGATCTAGCGAGTCCCCGCCGTTGTAGGTCTTTTCTTAGGGTCTGGTCTTGCCAAACCTGTTGCATGGACTGGGTGATGGCCCGGGAATTAGTGGGATCAATGAAAAGGGCCGCCCCCCCTGCCACCTCCGGTAGAGAAGAGTGGTGAGAGGTAATCACCGCTGTGCCGCAGGCCATGGCTTCTAAGACCGGAAAGCCAAACCCTTCCCACAACGAGGGAAAGACCAGGGCGATCGCCTGACGATACAGTTGCCGTAGCTGATCATAGCTAACATAATCTAGGCATTGGACAGAATTAGAGATCCCTAATTCAGCCGCGAGGGCTAATAGTTGCGGCGTGTAGCGAGCATCAGTGGGCCCCGCTAAAATCAAATCCAGATCCTGACAATCTTGTAGTTGGGCAAAGGCTTGGATCAAGCGGAGAACATTTTTATGGGGATCATGGCGACCCACAAAGAGAAAATAGGGCTTTTGTTGTGGGGCTAACGGTTCCTCCCCCGGTTGAAAATGGTCTTGGTCATAGCCCAGAGGGATTGGCGTAATTTTCTGGGCAGGAATGGAAAAATAATTGATCACGTCATCGGCGGTGGCTTGGGAATTACATAAAATATGTTCCGCTTGCCGTAACACTAACGGTAAATAAAACCGGCAATAGTGGGTTAACGGCGATCGCCAGTTGGGGTAACGCAGGGGAATCAAATCATGGACCATCACCACGGTGCGACATCTCGACCAGAGAGGGGCTTCGGGCACCGGGGAAAATAACAGAGATGCGTTTAATTGGCGGTAGAGTTTAGGTAAGGCAAATTGGGTCCACCACAGGCGGTTAAAATGTCCCCGGCTCCCCTGGGCCGGCGTCAAGTTAGGGGGGATGGACTGGCAAGCGAAATCCGGAATGGGCCGGGCGGTTAGTAGGGTGGGCGTTAGGGAGTGCAAGTGGGGAAACACATTAGCGGCATAAACAGTTAATCCCGTGGGCTGGGCCAATAAAAACGACAGGTTAACCAGTAAGCGACAATCCGTCATAAACGTTCAACCTAGATCATTTTGATGTTACTTTTTTCCGGGAATTGCCCCCCGTCGCCCCGGATCATGACTGGATCGCTGTAAAAAGTCGTGGAAGTGTTGGACGCAGGGATGATCCGCTGATTGCCCTAATGCTTCTAATGCCTGTTGATAGGGGGTATCAGAACGATAAACGAGACGAAACGCTTGCTTTAACGCCCTCAAATCCGCCGCCGCCATCCCCGATCGCTGTAAGCCGATTAAATTCAATGTTCGCACCCGGGAAGGATTGCCTTCCACAATGGTAAACGGCGGTACATCCCGCTCAATGCGACTCATGCCCCCCACCATTGCTAGCCGCCCGATGTGCACAAATTGATGCACCCCCAACACCCCGCTAATCCGCGCCTGGGATTCGATGTAAATATGCCCTGCCAGCGCCACGGAATTAGCAATAATGACCTCGTTTTCAATCACGCAATTATGGGCCACGTGGGCATAAGCCATGAGTAAATTGCGATCGCCAATTTGGGTGATGGCCTGATCTTCCGTCGCACGATTAATGGTGACATATTCCCGAATTTGATTATAATCACCAATCTTGACCCAACTTTCCCCACCTTTGTACTTTAAATCTTGCGGCTCACCCCCAATAATTGCCCCGGGAAAAATACGATTGCCGATGCCAATTTCGGTTAGGCCTTCAATGACCACCTGGGCACCAATGACTGTCTCCGCTCCAATAGTGACGCCATCGCCAATCACGCAGAATGGCCCAACTTGAACCGTCGGGTGCAATTTCGCTTGGGGATGAATAATGGCCGTCGGATGAATTGAGGAGGACACAGTCGCCTCTCCCAAGCGGTGATCAGTCAGCATTAATCTTTGGGGATGGGGGACAACAAAGGGAAAGCAAAGCAGTCTCAAAGAGATTACCAAGCATTTTGACATACTCCCCGCCCTAAAAGTTGGGCAGCCGCTGGAGTTTACCGATTAACCACACGGTCTATCGCTAACCGGCCCGACGGGCAAGGGGGCATCGTTATCCCCAATTTCCCTGTGGCAGTAGGTAATGGGCAAAAGCAGTCAACGCCGTTGGTTCTGGACTACCGCTTGATCTTCTTCAAAACTCTGATTACAATCCAATAGGTTTTAAGATGGCTTAAATATTGTATTCACATTAACCAGCATGTTTTCCCTTGCATTTTCCCAACGGCTTCTTCACCACCGCCTAACGCCTGTGTCCTTGGGGCTACTGATGGTTAATGGCGCAGTATTTGCTCCGATCACCGCCATGGCCGGTAATTGGAATCAGTTTGATGTTTGCGTCACCGAAATGAAACGGAACGGTGTTAGTGACGATGCCGCTGCTGCGGGCTGTTCAGAGGCGATCATTCCCAAGGAAATGTCCGAATGCGTCAGTCGCATTAGCCGCAATACCGATATTACCGGCAACGTCGCTCTCCAAGCCTGTTTCCAAGTCCGGCGACCGGTGGACTTAAGTTACTGTGTCGTGGATATTAATAACAAGACTATAAAGGGATATCGTCCCGCCAGCACCAGTGACCCAAGTCAAACCGACGGGTTAAGCGCTTTAAAAACGGACGATTTGACCCTCGCTGCCCTGCAAAGCTGTCGCCAAAGTTTGCTCCCTGGTCGCCATTCGGAATGTGTCATTGCCCTTAGTCGGGACGTTAACAATTTCACCCCAGTCCAAGCCATGACCACCTGCTTGGCCGCCGAAGACTTCCCCCGGGATCTGTTCCCCGCCTACAACCAAAACCAAAATTAGCCTTAACGCGATTTTAAGGTTTTTTTACAATAATGAATGCCCCCAAATACTTCCTCCTCAGTTCCTAACAAAGTCGATAATCAATCCGATGGGTCAAAAACCGGGTTAGGGATGTTTGGGGGCGTTTTTACCCCCTCCATCTTGACCATCCTCGGCGTGATCATGTATCTGCGCTTTGGTTGGGTCTTGGGACAGGTGGGTTTATGGCAAACCCTATTAATTGTCACCCTGTCCACCAGCATTACCTTTTTGACGGGGCTATCCATTGCGGCGATCGCCACAGATCAGGTGGTGAAAGCAGGGGGGGCCTATTACATGATCAGTCGCTCCCTGGGGATTGAAACCGGTGGTGCAGTGGGGGTTCCCCTCTATTTTGCCCAGGCATTTTCCGTGGCGTTATACACGTTGGGCTTCGCAGAAAGTGTGGTGCGGGTGATGCCAGGCTGGAATCTCACCCTGGTGGGGGGGATTACCACGATCGCCGTGACCCTACTGGCCTTAAAATCCGCTCAGATTGCCATTCGGGCCCAATACATCATCATGGCGGCGATCGCCCTGTCGCTGTTGTGTTTAATTTTGGGGCATCCCGCCACTGCCTATACTGGAACCGTGACAGTTCAGCCCCACAGTGCAGGGTTTTGGGCAGTGTTAGCGGTATTCTTTCCCGCCGTAACGGGCATTATGGCCGGGGTCAATATGTCGGGGGACCTGCGGGATCCCCAAAAATCCATTCCCTGGGGAACCTTAGCGGCGATCGCCACGGGGTACGGTATTTATATTTTGATTCCCGTTATTCTGCACTTCCGGGCCGATCCAATTACGTTGTTGAATGATCCCCTCGTGATGCGCCGTATCGCCCTCTGGGGGGATAGTGTGTTGCTGGGGGTCTGGGGGGCGACCCTTTCTAGCGCCATCGGCAGTATTATGGGCGCTCCCCGCATTTTGCAGGCCCTGGCCCGGGATAACATTTTGCCCCCGCCCTTACGCTGGTTAGGACGGGGGGACGGGGTCGATGATGAACCCCGGCTAGGAACGCTGTTTACCTTGGGCATTGCCCTAGCTGCGGTGGGTATTGGGGACTTAAATGTGTTAGCCCCCATTCTGACCATGTTTTTTCTCACCACCTACATGGTGCTCAATATTGCTGCGGGGGTGGAAGGATTTTTACAAAGTCCCTCATTTCGTCCCAGCTTTAAAGTGCACTGGGGGTTTTCCCTCGCCGGAGCGGTGGGCTGTATCGCCATCATGTTTTTGATCAACGTTACCGCCACTATCGTAGCAGCGGTAATTGTTCTGGGGGTTTATCTCTGGTTAGAGCGGCAGGAACTGGCCTGTACCTGGGGGGACGTGCGGCAAGGGGTGTGGATGACCTTAGTGCGGAGTGGGCTGATGAATATGACCCGCATTCCCGACCCGAAAAATTGGCGTCCCCATTTGCTGGTTTTCGCCGGCAATCACCTCAAACGCTGGCACTTGATTGAATTAGCCGCGAGGTTAACCCATAACCGCGGCCTGGTCTCGATTTTTAATATTTTACCCACCGATATTACCAATCCCCAACGGCAAGATAACCTGACGGCGATCGCCCAAACGAACCTCGATCAAGCCAAAGTGCAAGCCTTTTTCCGGGTCAAAACGGCCCCCGATCTTTACCAAGGCATGGAACAACTGGTAGAGACCTACGGCCTCGGTCCCCTAATTCCCAATACGGTGCTGGTAGGTCATCCCGACGAGCTGCAGAATCTCAACCGCTATTGCCAATTTCTAGTCCATTGTCATCACCATCAACGCAACGTCATCATTTTGCGGGATGCCGCTTCTCCGAGACGTTCAGTCAAATCTCCCCCAGGCAGTCTCCCTGTTTCCCATCCCAAACGCCAGAGTTCTAAGCGCATCGATGTGTGGTGGGGGGGATTGCAAGCGAATGGTGGCTTAATGTTGATTTTGGCCTATCTTCTCCGCAATAGTTGGCAATGGCACCGTAGTGAAATTTGTCTGAAATTAGTCGTACCAGACGTCAATGCGGTACAGTCCGCCAAAACCAATTTGTCTGCCTTAGTCCAACGCCTCCGCATCGGTGCAACACCGCAGGTAATCAATGCCGAAGGGCGACCCTTTGCCGATATTCTCCTAGACTCTTCCCAGGATGCTGATTTTGTTTTATTGGGGCTAGCCAATCCTGATGAGCCGATGTTTGACGGTTCCCAGCCTGGTTCATCATCGGCGCACCCCTATGCTAACTACTATCATCAGCTCCACGAACGGACTCAACACCTCCCTGCTACCCTGTTTGTCCTGGCATCGGAAGATTTAAACTTCGCGCAATTATTAGAAAAGCAGTAAGTCTACTGCGGAGTGCGGATCCACTCGCTGGCAAGCGCTAAAAACGTTTGAGGGCCGTTATGCGGGTGAGTTTGTTCCTGGGGCGCTGGGGCAAATATGGGCGAGTTGACAGGCCAAACATAGGGGTTTACGGGCATTACAGACCGCACGACCGTGGTAAATGATGTGAATCGAATAATTCTCCCAATCGGGTTGGGGGATTAGCTTCATTAAATCCCGCTCGATTTTAATCGGATCGGTGGCTTTGGTGAGCCCAAGGCGTTGGCTCAGGCGTTTGACATGGGTATCGACGGTCACTCCGGCGAGAATACCGAAGGCGTGGGCTAAGACGACATTGGCAGTTTTACGCGCTACCCCCGGCAGGGTGAGAAGCTGCTCCATTTGTTGGGGGACTGCGCCATTAAATTCCTCAACGATTTTACGACAGGCAGCTTGGATATTTTTGGCTTTATTGCGGTAAAAGCCGGTGGAATAGATTAAGGTTTCAATTTCTTGGCGATCGCCGTAGGCTAAGGCTTTTGCGTCGGGAAAACGGGCAAAGAGCGCTGGGGTCACCTGATTGACCCGTTCGTCGGTGCATTGGGCAGAGAGAATGGTGGCCACCAGCAGCTGCACCGGGGTTTGGTAGTCTAAACTACAGGTTGCCCCCGGATAGAGCCGCTTCAGGATAATCAGAATTTCTAACGCCCGTTGTTTTTTGCTGGCCATTTTTCGCAACAGACTACTCATAACCCGTGAATGAGGGCAAAAAGTCTTGGATAAACGTGAGGCTCATGGTGTCTTTGACAATTAAAAAGACCCCTAACCCCAGCAGTAACACAAGGCCTGTTTGCATAATGCCCACTTGGATTTTATCCGGTAGGGGTTTGCCCAGCAGGCCTTCAATGACTAAAAAGACGAGTTGCCCCCCATCCAAGGCTGGTAAGGGCAGAATATTAATCACCGCTAAGTTAATACTAATCAATGCCCCAAACTGAAATAAATTACTGACATCGTTGCGGGCAATATTGGCGCCATATTCGACGATTTTGACGGGGCCAGCAATCTGGGATGCATTATCAGCAAAGTTACTGGCCAACTGCCAAAATCCTTGCCCGGTTAATTTAACAATACGCTCAAAAGCTTCGGCACTATAGCCCAAGGCTTGCAGTGGACTCTGGGCGCGTTTGGTTTCCACATTCGGTAACAGAGCGACCCCAATCTTACCGTTGCCTTCCTCATCGGCGATCGGGGTAATGGTTAGGGGTTGTGTGACTTGCCCCCGTTGAACCTGTAAAGACAAAGGAATTGACGGCGATCGCCGTACCGTATCAATAAAGCGCTGGGTGGCGTCGGGAAATCCGGGTAAATCTTGACCCTGCAAAGTTAGTACGATGTCCCCCGCTTCTAAACCGGCAACCTGGGCCGCCGATCCTTGATCCACTTGAGGAATGACCAAACCCGGTTGAATCGCCTGAAAACCGATGGTACTGACTTGGCCAATCAATAAGAAATAAGCAAAGACTAAATTGGCGATTACCCCGGCACTAATTACAATGGCCCGGTCAAGGAGAGGACGGTTTTTTAATAAATTAGGATCGTCAAGGGGAATTTCACTATCGGGATCATCGTCAGGAAAGGCTACATATCCCCCTAGGGGAATAGCGCGGATAGAATACTCCGTTTCCGGACCTTGGTATTTCAACAACGCGGGCCCAAACCCCAGGGCAAAACGGGTGACATGGATACCCTGTAAGCGGGCAGCGGCAAAGTGCCCCAACTCATGTACCGCAATTAAAACCGCAAGAACCCCGATCGCCGCCAACGCTGCTAAAACTGACATAATTTGCCTAGACTAAGATTTAAACTAAAGAAATGCACCGGTAAGATGCCGCAAAAGCCGCCGGATTTTACCTTTGACTAATGCTTTTTATCCTCTCTATCATAGAAAATTGTTGAATTAAAGTCAGTGAAATCGCCATCTACGGCACCGCTCTTCAGCAGTGGACATCAAAGGAAACGCCCCACCCCAAAACAGTTTAATGAGAAGGTTTCTTAACAACATTGCATTTTATAACGACTTTCAGACGATTTTGTAGCTTGTGTGGCAGTATGATCGAAAGAAACCCCAAAACTTACACTGTAATTAGGACAGAGATTTATGGCGTTGCAACTCGGAGACGTGGTTCCCGATTTTACTCAAGACTCCAGCGCCGGCCCCATTTCCTTCCATGAATGGGCCGGGGACAGCTGGGTTGTTTTATTCTCCCATCCCGCCGATTACACTCCCGTTTGTACAACGGAGCTAGGAACGGTGGCTGGTCTTAAACCAGAATTTGACAAGCGGAACGTTAAGGTAATTGCTCTGAGCGTAGACGATGTTGAGTCCCACCAGGGATGGATTAGTGACATCAATGAAACTCAAAATACGACGGTCAACTACCCGATTTTGGCCGATGGCGATCGTAAGGTTGCTGATTTGTATGGGATGATTCACCCCAACTCCTTGAATAATTTGACAGTTCGTTCGGTGTTTATCATCGATCCGGCGAAAAAGTTACGGCTAACACTGACTTATCCCGCCAGCACTGGTCGGAATTTTGCTGAGATTTTACGGGTGATCGACTCTCTGCAATTGACAGACTATCATCAGGTTGCCACCCCAGCGAACTGGCAGGATGGGGATAAGTGTGTTGTGGTTCCCTCCATTTCCACTGAAGAAGCCAAAACCAAATTTCCCAAAGGAGTGGAAGAAATTAAACCCTATTTGCGGCTAACCCCTCAACCCAATAAGTAAGGGGGGGACGCAAGGTATTATCTCGTTTCTCCTCAAGTTAAGATTTGTTCAGTAGGAGAGGTGCTTACGGCGTCTCTCCTGTTGCTAAAGCCATTTGGGAAAAAGCACCCTACAATGGTGTGAGTTTTGACCCACGATTCGTTGGGAACTGCGCGCCCTGACCCCTCGTCTTACTCGACCCCCCGGTGGCATGAAAGGATTTTCGTTTTTCTCCCAAAAACCCTTAATGGGTCGCCTGGCCCCTTACCGCAAATGGGGGTTAATGTTGATCCCCTTAGCCTCCGTCAGCACCGTTCCCTTGGTGTGGTTTTGGGGCAATCATGGAGGGCACAGCGGACACATGCCCGACTCAACAACGGTCAGCGCTGAGATACAGCCACCGGCACCGTCTTCTCCTCTTCCCCCCTTAAGTCAAATTCCGCTCCCCCCTAACACGCCCACCCCCTCATCAGTATCCGGACTCAAAAATCCCCGACCGTTGATGATGTCCAGTCCCCCCAAAACAACGACCAAGGGGAACCAAGCCTCAATAGAGTCTAAAAATTCTCAGTCAGACCCCGGTTCACGGCCGTCCCCCTCCCAACCAAGCGCCACCAGTCCCCAATCATCAACTGCGATAACACCGTCATTCTCGTCGCCTCCTTTACCCCAAGCCCAACCCCGGCGACAATCCTCTCCTCCCTCGATCGCCTATAGGCCGCCGCTGGAAATTCGTGTCGGTATTCAGCGGGATGTGCCCAGTGTGATGGTCACGGCGTCCACTCAAGCTGAAATCCAAAACCGCCATGGTCAAGGTTTAATGACCCTCAATGCCAGCCAACCCCTCACGTTCCAGTCTCAGGATGGATCATTGCTGGCCAATGGCCGCGTTTTTCCTGGCATGGTTTGGGTGACCCCCACGGCCAATAGTTATCTGGGGGTCAGTGATCGCTGGTATCGGGGGCGCATCCTCCTCGTGGCGCGGGGAAACACCGTCTTAGCGGTTAATTATCTGGATTTAGAAAATTATTTAATCAGTGTGGTGGGTAGCGAAATGCACAGCAATGCTCCCATCGAAGCCCTAAAAGCCCAGGCGATCGCCGCTCGTTCCTATGCGTTAGTTCACATGATACGCCCTGCCGGTGACTGGTTTGATCTAGGGGATCCCCAACGTTGGCAGGTTTATAAAGGCATCAATAGCGAAGTGAACAGTGCCCA